>CACDMT010000005.1 GCA_902553945.1 uncultured Alphaproteobacteria bacterium
AATGACAATGCCAGGCTTACCAAGTGTTCCTGCGGCAAATTCGATTAAACTAAATACTAAAGGAGAAATTGAAGGTCTTTTTTAAAACTGCTATATATAAATTAAATGGCGCACAAAAATAGATATTCATTCTTTTCAATTGCTAAAAATGCGCTTACGCATCATGAAAATTGGCAAAAAACATGGAGAAGTCCAGAGCCAAAAAAAAATTATGATGCAATAATAGTTGGTGGCGGAGGACATGGTTTAACAACAGCTTACTACCTAGCAAAAAATCATGGAATTAAAAACATAGCAGTTATTGAAAAAGGATGGATAGGCGGTGGCAATACAGGAAGAAATACTACTATTATAAGATCAAATTATTTATGGGATCAAAGTGCAGCATTATATGAGCATGCCTTAAAACTTTGGGAAGGTATGTCACAGGAGTTAAATTATAATGTAATGTTTTCTCAAAGAGGGGTTTTGAACGTTGCTCACAATTTACATGATGTAAGAGAACTTAAAAGACGATGGCATGCTAATAGACTAAATGATATCGATTGCGAATGGCTTGATACAAAAAAAGTAAAAGAATTTTGCCCAATTATAAATACCTCACCTAAAATAAGATACCCTGTACTCGGTGCAACACTTCAACGAAGAGCAGGAACAGCAAGACATGATGCAGTTGCCTGGGGCTACGCAAGGGGTGCTGATGAAATGGGTGTTGATATTATACAAAATTGTGAAGTTACTGGTATTAATATAAAAAATGGAAATATAACCGGTATTGAAACAACAAAAGGAACTATAAATTCAAATAAAGTTGGTATTGCCGCAGCAGGACATACTAGTGTAATCGCAAATATGGCAGGAATAAAACTTCCACTTGAAAGCAAACCTCTTCAAGCTCTCGTTTCTGAACCTGTAAAGCCAATAATTGATACTGTAGTAATGTCTAATACTATTCACGCCTATGTATCTCAATCTGACAAAGGTGAATTAGTAATTGGCGCAGGTACAGATGGATACACATCTTACACACAACGTGGCGGTTTTAATATAGTTGAAGATACACTAATGGCAATAGTTGAATTATTTCCTATTTTTTCAAGAATGAAAATGCTTCGTCATTGGGGTGGAATTGTTGATATATGTCCTGATGCAAGTCCGATTATTAGTAAAACACATATTAACGGTTTATATTTTAATTGTGGTTGGGGTACTGGAGGATTCAAAGCAACACCAGGTTCAGGATGGGTGTTCGCCCATACGATAGCAAATGATAACGCTCATGAATTAAATGCGCCTTTTAGTATAAATAGATTTTCAAGTGGTGAACTAGTTGATGAACATGGTGCTGCTGCGGTAGCACACTAAATCATGTTTTTAATTAATTGTCCTTATTGTGGTGAGAGAGATCAAGCGGAATTCTCATGTGGAGGGGAAGCGCATATAGCTAGACCAAAAAATCCACCTGACTTAACTGATGATCAATGGGCAGAATACTTATTTCTTAGAAAAAATGATAAAGGTCTGCACTATGAAAGATGGAATCATTTTTTTGGATGCAGACAATGGTTTAACATTGCAAGAAACACAGCAACTGATGAAATTTTAGCAGTTTATAAAATGGGTGATAAACCTCCTAAATTAGATGCAAACGTACCAATCACTCCTTCAGGAGAGCCAAGTATCGGTTCTGGAAATTTGTCAACTTCAAAAAAAAAATAACGGTAATTTATGAGGCGCTTTCAAAATAATCAAAATATTGAAAAAAACGTAATTATAAATTTTTATTTTGATGGAAAAAAATACCAAGGATATAAAGGGGATACTTTAGCTTCTGCTTTAGTGGCTAATAATATTCACTTAGTAGGCAGAAGTTTTAAATACCACCGTCCAAGAGGAATTGTTAGTGCTGGCAGTGAAGAACCTAATGGAATAGTTCAATTAGAAACAAATGAATATACTGAGCCTAATAGACGTGTTACAGAAATTAAACTCTATGAAGGATTAAAAGCTTTCTCTCAAAATAATTGGCCAAATGTTAATTTTGACTTTGGTGCAATAAATGATTTACTTTCGCCATTCTTTCCAGCTGGTTTTTATTATAAAACATTTATGTGGCCTCCAAAATTATGGAAAACATATGAATTTTTTATAAGACATGCCGCTGGTCTTGGCAAATCACCCAAAAAAGATGATCCTCACAAATACGAGCACTTTCATTATCATTGTGATTTATTAGTTGTTGGAAGTGGAGTTAGTGGTCTTTACACAGCTGAAATTGCAGCTAAAAATAATTTAAAGGTATTGTTAATTGAGCAAGAAAATGAATTTGGAGGAGAAATTTTATCAAGTAGTGGAGACAATGTCCAAATAAATAATATTCCAATAAATGATTGGAAATATAAAATTATAAATAATTTGAAAAGTTATTCCAATGTAAAAATTATTTCGAATACTACTTGCTTTGCTTATTTTCACTATAACTTGTTACTTGCTATTCAAGATTTAGAACCAGAAAAAGGTCTAAGCAAAACAAATGATATTAGGCAAAGAATTTGGAAGATAAGATCTAAACAAGTTGTCTTAGCCACTGGATCTATAGAAAGACCTATAATATTTAATAATAACGATAGACCAGGTATAATGCTTGCAAATAGTGCTCGTAAATATTTAAATAATTATGGAGTTGCTGTTGGCAAAAATTTAGTTTTCTTTACAAATAATGACAGTGCATATGAAACTGCAATTGACTACTTTAAAAAAGGTATAAACGTTCAAGCAATTGTTGATGTCAGAATCGATACTAATGGTCATTTTCCAGATAAAGCTAAAGAACTTGGTATAACAATATTAAATGGTTATGAAATAAGCAACACATTTGGAAGATTAAGAGTTAAAGAAGTTCAGTTAAAAAGATTATCTAATAATGTTATTGATGAAAACAAATCATCTATTAATATAAAATGTGATACAATTTGTGTGTCAGGTGGTTGGACTCCAACAGTTCATTTATTTACTCAATCAAAAGGAAAATTAAAATATAGAGATTTTGATGGAAGTTTTATTCCCGAAGAATCATTTCAAAATACATTGTGTGTAGGAAGTTGTAATGGAGATTATGATCTGCATAAAATTTTAGAGTCACTTCCTTCAAAAGTAATTAGTTTTTTAAATCTTAAAAAAAATAATATTGCAGAAGAATTTAATTATAAAACTAATGAAATATTAAATGCTAAACACCAAAATATATGGATTACTTCTAAAGAAAACATTTCTAAAACAAAAATGTTTGTTGATTTTCAAAATGACGTAACTGCCAAAGATATTAAATTAGCTTTAAAAGAGGGTTTTCAATCTATTGAACATGTAAAACGTTACACAACTACAGGAATGGCAACAGATCAAGGTAAAACAAGTAATGTAAATGCTTTAGGTATTGTATCTGAATTGTCAAATACAGATATTACTGAACTTGGCACTACTACATTTCGTCTACCATATACACCAGTTACCTTTGGAGCACTTGCAGGAAGGCACGTGAAAGAATTTTTTGATCTAGAGAGAACAACGCCTATGCATGAATGGCATATAGCAAATGGCGCTTTGTTTGAAGATGTTGGTCAATGGAAACGTGCATGGTATTATCCAAAAGAAAAAGAAAACTTCTCTACCGCTTTAAATAGAGAAGTTAAAGCTACTAGGGACAGTCTTGGTATTTTAGATGCATCCACTTTAGGTAAAATAGATATACAAGGAAGAGATGTAAGTGAATTTTTAAACAGAATATATACTAACGCTTGGTCAAAATTAGAAATAGGTAAATGCAGATATGGTGTAATGCTAGGTGATGACGGCATGGTTATTGATGATGGTGTTACTACAAGACTTGGTGAGTATCATTATCTTATGTCAACAACAACTGGAAATGCTGCTTCAGTAATGTCTAAACTTGAAGATTGGTTACAAACTGAATGGCCTGAACTTGAAGTGTACTTAACATCTGTAACAGAGCAATATGGCACAATAAGTCTAAATGGTCCTAATTCAAGAAAATTAATGGAAAAATTAAATACAGAATATAATTTTTCAAAAGAAAATTTTCCTCATATGAATTTTAAAAATATCAATTTATGTGGTGTTGAGTGTAGGGTTATGAGAATTAGTTTTACTGGAGAGTTATGTTATGAAATAAATGTACCATCTGGATATGCTAAATATTTGTGGGATCTTTGTATAGATAAAGGCCAGGAATTTAATATTACTCCCTATGGAACAGAGGCTATGCATGTTTTGCGTGCTGAAAAAGGTTTTATTATAGTAGGCCAGGAAACTGATGGATCAGTTACACCGGTAGATTTAGATATGGATTGGATTCTTAGCAAGAAGAAATATGATTTTGTAGGAAAAAGAGCGCTAAATAGAAGTGATACCATTAAAAAAGATAGAAAACAATTAGTTGGTTTAAAAACTAGGAATCCAAAAAAAGTTTTAGAAGAAGGAGCACAATTAGTTGAAAAAGTTACAACGCTTCCAATGAAAATGGTTGGGCATGTAACCTCAAGCTATTATTCGCCTAATTTAAATAGTTCCTTTGCTCTTGCATTAGTAAAAGGTGGATTAGAAAAAAAAGGTAAAAAACTTTTTGCACCTATGCAAAATGAAACAATTGAAGTTGAAATTACAGACCCTGTATTTATTGATCCGGAGAATACGAGGATTGATCAATGAAACTAAATCCATCTAGTGTACTTAAAATTACTAACGAAAATTTTAATGGCATCTCTATTGAAGAAAGAGATCTTGTGGGTAAAATTAATCTTAGAGGGAAGAGTACTGATAAAGAATTCATGAAAAATGTTGGATCAGTCTTAAATCTTGTGTTGCCTATTGAACCTAATGTAAGAGTCTCAAACAATAATATTAATATAATTTGGCTAAGCCCAAATGAATGGTTGATTGAAACGCCTAAAGTTGAGACTCATAAAGTCTTAAAACTTTTGAAATCAAGTCTAAATCCTCAAAAAACTGCTATTACAGATGTATCTTTTAACAGAACTGTTTTAAGATTGAAAGGTGATGATGTTTTTACTCTACTATCTAAATATCTAGTTATAAACTTAGAAGAGGTGTTAAAAACAAATTATAGTGTTGCACAAACAATTTTTATTAAAATACCTGTACTTCTTATTAGAAATAATGGAAACAACGAAACTACATCGATAGATATTCAATTAAATAGATCTCATGCAAAATATGTTTATGAGTTATTAATAGATGGTTGCAAGATACTTAATATTTAGTTTTTTTTTTAGTATTGTATTATGTTTTAATCAAACACATGGAAAAACTATACACGGAAAGGCAAAAATTATTGATGGTGATACCATTCATATTGGTAATAATAAAATTAGATTACATGCAATTGATGCTCCTGAGATAAATCAAAAATGTATTAAAAATAAAATTGAATGGAAATGTGGTTTGCAATCTACAAAATTCTTAAAAAAACTAATAGATGGATATAAAATTAAATGTATCACAAAAGATAAAGATAAATACAATAGATACATAGCAATTTGTTATAAAAATAATATTGATTTAAATAGTGAGATGGTAACTAATGGATGGGCTATAGCTTATAGGTATTATTCTCTAGATTATATTACACAAGAAGAAGAAGCTAAAATAAAAAAAATTGGTATTTGGAGCGGAGAATTTGAAGAGCCTTATTTATTTAGAAAAAGAAACAAATAATTAACCATGATGCTGTTCATCTTTTAAATATAATAAATCCTCAATTTGCTTTTGCTTTTGTTCAATTATATATTTTAGTTTATTTAAAGATTCTTCTGAGTCAGTATTTTCTTGTTTAATAATTTTTATTTCATTTTTTAATATTGAGTTTTCAATACTAATTTTTTCTAACTTATCTGATGAAATTGAGTTTTCAATTTCTTTTTTTAAATTATTAATATCTTTTTTGTACTGGTTTATTTTCTTATTTAAAGCATTAATATTATTATTTAATTTTTTTACTTCTTGTGAGCTTTCTTCCATACTTAATGATGTATTATTTTCTAAATCAGAATAATTACCTATAGTTTTTTCGTATTTTGTTTTTAAAATTTTAAAAGATTCATCTAAATCATTTATCTTTTTATTTAAATCATTTATTTGATTATCTCTAAATAATATTCTTTGTTCTTTTTGATAAACTTCTAATTCTAGTTCGTTAATTTTAGATATTAAACTTGTATTATCTTCACTTTCAGTTGGTAAAATTTCATTAGGTATTTCTCTATCAAAAGTAGAAAAGTTAATTGAAGGATAATAATAAAAAAAAATAAAAGAAAATAAAATTATAGCAAATAGGAAAAACCTATTTCTTCTTCTTTGTTTTGCTTTAATTCCTACAAATCCTACCATTTACACCTCTATTAAACAGCATTTAAAAAAAATACATATTTAATTATTATTTAGATGAGGATCTAGAGAATATGTGACTGTTCTTAGATATTTAGTTATTTCCCTAATGTCTCCAATATTAGCAAGGTTTTTGTATGTTATCAAAGAGCCAAAATACATATATATATCATCTCCAATTTTTCTTTTTAATTCATACATACATAATGAATACCTAAAAGTTAAACCTAATTTGTTAGCCATATGATACCATTGGCTATTCTGACCATCAAAATAAATTGGTAATACTGGACTTTTTGTTTTTAAAATTAACTTAGATACCCATTGTTTCCATTCACCATCATCCGCCTTAGTGTATTTATTTAAATTTTTTTTAGTAGCTATTCTTCCAGATGGAAAAAGAACTATAACACCTTCATTTTGTAAAACTATTTCTGCTTCTTTTCTTGTATTGATATTTGTTAATAAAGCATCTTTAGTTTCATTAAAATCAATTGGTAATATTTTATCTTTTACCGCATCAGCTTGTCTCAATACCTTATGAGTTACCATTTTATAATCTTGTCTTACTTTTGATATAACAGAACATATTGATACACCATCTGCGACACCAAATGCATGATTTGCTATTACAATTAATTTACCTTTTTTAGGTATATAACTACCTTCTTTAAAATTTGTTTTTATAGTAAGTTTAAGCTTTGTAACTGCATCATCCCAAAAATATTCTGGTGGTCTATTTTCTGATAAATATTGATCATATAATTTTTTTAACTTTAATTTTCCTGTAAGTAATTCTGTTATCATTATAAATAATTGCCCAAATCGACTCACCTCTGCAGTTGCAAAAGTAAAAGCTATATTATTTTTTTTCACAGTTTCTCTTTTTTTATTAATCTAGAAATTAAATAAAATTATTGTTTATTAAAGTCTATATGAAATTAAATTTTATTTTACATATTTGCATAATTAGGACCGCCGCTACCCTCTGGCGCAACCCAAGTAATATTTTGAGATGGTTCTTTAATATCGCATGTTTTACAATGGATGCAATTTTGAGCGTTTATAATAAATTTTGGTACTTCTGGATCTGTTTTATCTACTTCATAAACTCCAGCTGGACAATATCTTTGTGAAGGTTCATCATATTCATTTAAGGTATAATTAATAGGAAGATCTTTGTCTTTAAGTTGTAAATGAACGGGTTGGTCAGCTTCATGGTTGGTGCCTGTTAAATATACAGAGCTTGTTTTATCAAAAGTATATACACCATCGTATTTTGGATATTCAATTTTTTTAGATTCTTTTGCTAGTTTTAGAGATTTATGATCAGCATGTTTATGTTTTAAAGTGAATGGCAGTTTGCCTCTAAAAATGATCTGATCTATGCCGGTAAAAATTATTGCAGGTATTAACCCCCAATTAAAGCTAGGTTTTACATTTCTCGCATTATAAAGTTCTTTGTAAAGCCAGGATTTATTAAATCTTTTTTCATAATCTGATAGTGGAATTGAATTTATTAGATGATCAACAATAGTCTCTCCAGCAATAATACCACTCTTCATTGCAGTATGAGATCCTTTAATTTTTGGCATATTAAGCGTTCCTGCGTCACAACCAACCAATAGAGCGCCAGGTATATACATCTTTGGCAAACTTTGTAATCCACCTTCTATAAGTGCTCTCGCACCATAAGCAATTCGTTTACCATTAGTTAATATTTTTTTAATTGCTGGATGTGTTTTAAATTTTTGAAATTCATCATAGGGTGACAAATATGGATTTTTATAATCAAGACCAATAACGTAACCTATAAAAATCTGATTTTTTTCTGCATGATAACAAAAACTACCACCATAAGTGGTATTATCTAAGGGCCAACCTGCAGTGTGCATTACTAAACCTTCTTCATGCTGTATTTCATCAATTTGCCAAATTTCTTTAAACCCAATCCCGTATTGTTGTGGAGACTTTCCTTCTGATAAGTTATATTTTTTGATTAGTTCTTTTCCAAGATGACCTCTACAACCTTCAGCAAAAACCGTAACTTTAGCGTGAATGTTAATACCTGGCTCAAAACTATCTTTTTTATTTCCATCTTTATCTATTCCCATATCTCCAGTTTGAACACCAACGACTTTATTATCTTCTGAATATAATATTTTAGAAGCAGCAAACCCTGGAAATATTTCAACTCCTAGGTTTTCAGCTTCAGTTGCTAACCATCTACATAAATTTGCTAAGCTGATTATATAATTATTATGATTTTTTTGTACACTTGGTAAAAGCCATGTTGGCCAACTCAAAGATTTATTTTTGGATAGAAATAAAAATTTTTCTTTTGAAACTTTCGTTTTAATTGGTGAGTCTTTTTCTCTCCAATCAGGAATGAGTTCATCTAATGCTCTTGTTTCAAATACGTTACCACTTAAAATGTGTGCTCCAACTTCAGATGCTTTTTCTAAAATGCAAACATTTATTTCGGGGCTTAATTGTTTTATTTTTATAGCTGTTGCTAAACCAGATGGTCCAGCCCCTACAACAACTACGTCATATTCCATTGACTCACGATTTACTTCCATTTTTGTTATTTTAATAAATTAATTTATTGTTGAATAGTATTTAATTTATCTAGTTCAGAAGACAACTGTGGCAATACTTCAAATAAATCAGCATTAAGTCCATAATCTGCCACATTAAAGATAGGTGCTTCCTCATCCTTATTTATGGCAACTATAACTTTACTCTCTTTCATTCCAGCTAAATGTTGAATTGCTCCAGATATACCAACAGCAATATATAAGTCAGGAACCACAACCTTACCAGTTTGGCCTACTTGATAATCGTTTGATACATACCCTGCATCTACTGCTGCTCTTGACGCTCCAACTGCTGCATTTAATTTATCAGCAATTTCATTTAATAATTTAAAATTTTCTGCACTTTGTAAACCTCTGCCCCCAGATATTACTACCCTTGCAGTACTTAATTCAGGTCTTTCAGATTGCGATTCTTGTCTATCAATAAACTCCACACTATTATTTTGAATTTCAAAATCTATATTTTCTATAACTTCGCTTCCACCACTTGTTTCAACAGGATCAAAAGATGTTGGTCTCACTGTAATAATTTTTGTTTTATCATTTGATTTAACAGTAGCAATTGCATTACCTGCATAAATAGGTCTCATAAAAGTATCAGTACTTATTATTTTTATCACATCACTAACTTGAGCAAGATCTAGTTTAACAGCTATTCTAGGAAATATATTTTTTCCAAATGTTGTTGCTGGAGCCATAATATGAGAATACTTTTCTGCAACAGAAACAACAATCGGCTCAATATTTTCTGCAATTGGGCTTTTTAATTTTTCATCATCAACATAAATAACTTTTGACACTTTTTCACATTTTGAAATTTTCTTTGCTAATTCTTCACATTTAAACCCTGTCAAAAGTACATCTATTTCTTGTTCAATTTGAGAAGCAGCAGATATTGTATTTAAAGTAGAAGATTTAATATCAACGTTATTATGTTCAGCTAAAACTAGTATACTCATATTACTTTTGCCTCGTGTTTTAATTTTTGTACAAGTTCAGATACATCATTTACCATAATTCCTTTTTGACGAACAGGTGGCTCTTCGACCTTTATTTGTTCAATTCTAGGATTGATATCTAATCCAAGAGAATTAGCATCTTTAACATCTATTTGTTTTTTCTTTGCTTTCATAATATTTGGGAGTGAAGCATATCGCGGTTCATTCAAACGTAAATCACATGAAGCAACAAAGGGAATACTGACTTTAATTCTTTCAAGTCCTTCATCAATTTCTCTGGTTACAGTAGCACTTTTATCCTCTATTTCGATTTTAGAGGCAAATGTGGCCTGAGGCCAATTAAGTAATGCTGAAGTCATTTGTCCAGTTTGATTAGAATCATCATCTATTGCCTGTTTACCCATAAGAATAATTGAAGGCTTTTCTTCCTCTGCAATTTTAGAAATAATTTTAGATATAGCTAAAGGCTCTAACTCAACATCTGATTTTACATGAATTCCTCTGTCAACACCCATAGCGAGAGCTGTGCGAATTGTTTCTTGAGTTTTATCACCACCAATTGAAAGAACAATAATTTCATCAGCTTTACCTGATTCTTTTATACGAAGTGCTTCTTCAACTGCATTTTCGTCAGGAGGATTCATAGACATTTTAACATTATCTTTTTCCACACCACTCCCATCAGGCTTGACTCTTATTTGTACATTATAATCAATGACTCTTTTTACTGTTACTAATATTTTCATATTAGTTTCTCAATTTTTCATTATTTGGATCATAAGGGCTGTCCTCGATTACTGTTACTTTATGTTTCTTATCTAAAATATCCATTTCTAAATTTTGACCAACTTTTGAAAATTGTGGTTCTACCATACCAATTGCTAACGATTTTTTCACTCTAAAACCGTAGTTACCTCCTGTCGCACGACCTATTACTTTGCCATTATTATAAATAGGATTATTTCCCAATGCATCTGCATCTTCAACATCATGAACTTCTAATGTTACCATTTTATTTTTAAACCCTCTTTGCTGCCATTCTACTAGAGCATCTCTTCCTATAAAATTGCCTTTATTAAGATGTACAAATCTATCTAATCCTGACTCAAAAGCTGCATACTCAATAGACATTTCAGTGCCAACTAACTTATATGTTTTTTCGACTCTTAGACTTTCCATGGCCCTAATACCAAATGGCTTTAAACCAAAGTCTTTACCTGCCTCCATTAGTTTATCAAAAATATGATTTTGATATTCTATTGGATGATGCAATTCCCATCCAAGTTCACCAACAAAATTCATACGCATGGCAATTGAGGGGGCTAAACTAACATTAATCTTTTTTGATGAAAGCCATGGAAATTTTTCATTTGATAAATCGGTTTTAGTAATTTTAGATAAAATATCTCTTGATTTAGGACCTGCTAAAACTAGTACTCCAATGCTATTTGTTAAATTTTCATAATTTACAGAATTATCCTTAGGCATCCATTTATGAATCCAATCATGATCCAATCTTTGAAATGCGCCTGCTGAAACTAAATAGAATGAATTTTCTTTTTCTTTTGCAATTGTAAACTCAGAGTGAACTCCTCCAGCTGTATTTAAAGCATGACATAAGTTAACTCTTCCATTTTTCTTGGGTATTTTATTTGCTACTAGATTATCTAAAAATTCCTCAGCTCCAGGACCTGATATTCTGCATTTAGCAAAAGCTGACATATCTAGTAATCCTGCATTTTGAGCAACATTCTCACATTCATTACCTACATGTTTAAACCACTTAGATCTTCTAAAAGACCAATCGTCATGTTGTAATTCTTTAGATGGTGCAAACCAGTTTGCCCGCTCCCATCCAAATTTTTGTCCAAATACTGCTCCAAGATCCTTTAACCTATCATAACATGGAGCTTGTCTTAATGGTCTACCTCCAGCTCTTTCTTCATCAGGATAATGAACCGTAAATACATTTGCATAAGCTTCCTCATTTTTATCAATGAGATAAGTTTCAGTAGCATAATCACCAAATCTTCTTGGGTCTACACCCAGCATATCAATAGTTGGCTCTCCATCGATTATCCACTCAGCAATTTGCCACCCAGCTCCTCCTGCTGCAGTAATACCAAAGCTGTGACCTTCATTTAACCAAAAGTTTTTTAAACCCCAAGCCGGTCCAACAATAGGACTGCCATCAGGAGTATAGCAAATAGCACCATTATATACTTTCTTAACTCCAACCTCTCCAAATATAGGAACACGTTTAATTGCTGACTCAATGTGTGTTTCTATTCTCTCTAAATCTTCTTGAAAAAGTTCAAATTCTGATTCTTTATCTGGTCCATTTAAATAACATACTGGAGCACCTTTTTCATAAGGACCTAAGATTAAACCTCCTCTTTCTTCTCTCATATACCAAGAACTGTCTGAATCTCTAAGTACACCCATTTCTGGAAGACCTTGTTCTTTTCTTTTTATAATTTCTGGATGATCATCTGTGACTATGTATTGATGCTCCACCGGAATCACAGGAATTTCAAGACCAACCATCTTACCAGTTTGCCTTGCAAAGTTACCAGTACATGAGACAACATGTTCGCATTCAATTGAACCTTTATCTGTTTCTACAACCCATAAATCATCTTTAGATTTAGAAATTCCTATAACACTAGTGTTTCTATAAATTTCTGCTCCATTATCTCTTGCTCCTTTAGCTAGTGCTTGCGTTAAATCAGCTGGTTGAATGTATCCATCTTCTGGATGTTGAATTGCACCAATTAAACCTTCAGTATTACATAGAGGCCATATTTCTTTTACTTGGTCTGGTGTTAAGAATTTAAAATCTACCCCTATAGTTTTGGCTACTCCAGAATATTGATAGTACTCATCCATTCTGTCTTTTGTTGTTGCAAGTCTAATATTTGAAACAACACTAAAACCAACTTTTTGACCAGTTTCTTCTTCAAGTGTTTTATAAAATTTAACAGCATATTTATGAAGTTGTCCAACTGAATAACTCATATTAAATAAAGGTAAAAGTCCGGCTGCATGCCAAGTCGAACCTGAAGTTAATTCTTTTCTCTCAACAAGTACAACATCTGACCAACCTTTCTTGGCCAAATGGTAAAGTGTACTTACTCCTACAGCACCCCCACCTATAACTACTACTTTTGACTTTGATTTCATTATTATTTAATACTGTACTTCATTAATCATATTAAATAGAGTGGGTCAATCATGAGATACTTTAAAAGAATATTTTTAGTGGTTATTATAACTGCTGTAAGTTGTTTTTCTGTAAAAGCTGAAACTACAATTGAAGAGTTATTTTTTGATAAGTCAAAACCTTATCATCTTAAGGTCTTAGATGTTATACCAAAAAATGGGATTGTTCAAATTGGTGATAATAATGCTAAAAATACTATCATAGAGTTTATGGACTACTTTTGTGGATATTGCAAACAAGTACATTTAGAATTATTACAGATTGCTGAGGAACGTGATGATACAAGATTAGTTTTTCTTCAACATCCAATATTGAGTGAATCCTCAAAACTATTGGCTAATATGGTTGTTGCTGCCAATATGCAGGGGAAAGGTACTGAATTTCATAATGCATTATTTAGTATTGAAGGAAATTTGAATAATGAAAAACTTCAACAAATTGTTAAAGATTTAGAAATTAATAGTGCAAAATTAAATATAGATATGAATAAAGAAGAAGTTAAAAATATAGTAAATCTCTCTTCTTTCATGGCAAATGGCTCAGGAGCACGAGGCACACCAACATTTTTTATAAATGAAGAATTTGTGGTTGGTTATATTTCTATAGATAAAATTAGATCTTTACTAAAATAAAAAAAGCTTCTTAAATAAGAAGCTTTTATAAATATTATTTATTATTTATTTGCGTCAGATACTTCTCTTGTATTTGCGTTATAAGATTCAGTAAATGGAATTGGAACGACTTCAGCATCAACTGGAGTACCGGGAGTATCTGAATATTGATCAGGTAAATGCACTTTATATTTTTTACCCAATGATCCGATCGGAAATCCATTTTTGCTTAAAGTTCCATCATAAGGTATATAGCCCATAGCAATATTACGACCTTGCTCTGGATGATACCAAGGTGAAGTAATAAACCCACATGGTTCACCACCATCCTCAGACACTAACCAGAAATCTGGTGCATATTCCTCAATTGGTTTTCCACCAAGCGATAAACCTACCAACTGTAATTTATATGGTTTTTTACCAGCTCTTAAATCATCTCTCATTTTTTCAAGAACTGCTTTACCAACATAATCAGTAGTTTTATTCCACTCACCTTTACCAGATAAAGATACTTGATAACCTAAATTACATTGGAATGGATTATGTTGATTATCCATATCTTGTCCCCAAGACAAAATACCAGCTTGTATTCTTCTATGATGTGCAGGAGCAATTACCATTAGATTGTGTTTTTTACCTGCATCAAGGACTGCATTCCACATATCATCAGCATACTTAGTAGAGTCATATAAATATATTTCAAAACCTGCTTCACCTGAAAATCCTGATTGAGAAATAATACAATCCCTACCTCCAACTTTTACTGCTGCAAGTCCATAAAAAGGCATATTGTTTATGTCTACTTGATCTCCAACAAGATCAGACATTAGTGCGTGTGCTTTAGGTCCTTGAATTTGTACTGGGCTTACATCAATTTCATCAATGGTAACATTAAAACGATTATCATGATTTACACCTTGGAGATAAAGACCGATATCCGAATCTGAAAGTGAAAACCAAAACTCATCTTGTGAAATTCTTAAAAGAATTGGATCATTTAAAACTCCTCCATACTGATTACACAAAATTACATATCTTGCTCTCATAGGTGAGATTTTAGTTGCATCTCTTGTGATAACATAGTCCACAAAAGCCTCTGCATCAGGTCCTTTAACCTGTATTTGTCTTTCAACTGCAACGTTCCACATTGTTACATGATTTTTTATTGCCTCATACTCAACCATTGCTCCACCATCTTCAGGTTTTACATAACCTCTTGGATGGTAAATTCTATTGTAAACTGTTGCTCTCCAACATCCCGCCTCCATTGACAAATGCCAATAAGGTGATTTTCTAACTCTAGTTGAAATTAGCATTTGAACTGGTGTTGGGCCACTTTGTCTTAAATTGTAGGGAACCCTTCTGTCCGATTGATCCACTGACGTAGAATGCTTAATCATTAATAACTCCTTAAATTAAATATCTATTTTGCGTATCTAAACTTTTTTTACTGTGCAATAACAAAATATAGGCCAATGCAAAAAACTGGGGAGCTTATTTAAACCTTAATTTGACCCTACTTATAACAAAATATGAATATATTCAATTTTCATGTCTATAAAAATAATTTCATTTTATATTTTATCTCTTCTTATATTAACTTCATGTTCTTCAAGTTATAATGAGTTAAAAAAAACAGATAATATTACACCTTCAAATTTTCAAGAGTATTTATATATTGAATATAAGAATAGAGCTATTTTTGAAGCAGAAGAGATGCATGATTGGAACTCTGCAAAGCTATATTCAGAAAAAGCACTTAGAAGCTTGAAAAGTGATTTAATTTATCCAGAAAAAAATAGTAATTGGAAAATATCTTTAAATAAGATTAATGAAATAAAAGTTGCACATACTAATTTGTTGTCAATTTATAATGAAGCAAAAATAATTGATCCTAAAAATTTAGCTATAGCTATTTCTTCCCTTGATTGCTGGTCTGAACAACAAGAAGAAAATTGGCAAACATGGGATATAATTAATTGCAAAGAAAGTTTTATAAATTCAATGCACAATATATATAAAAAAATATCAAATAAAAAAATAAACAATAATAAAATATCAAAAGACAACGCTACAGTAGTAACAAAAAATAAAAAAAATGAATTAAAACATATAATTTACTTTGATTTTGATGACAGTGAACTATCTTTATTAAGTTTGAAAAAAATCGACAATTTTTTACAAAAATATGGTGAAGAAATTAAAGAATTTTTATTGGTTGGTCATGCTGATACAAAGGGTTCAGATAAATATAACTTAAATTTATCTTATAAAAGAGCAGAGGTAGTTAAAAAAATTTTATTATCAAAAGGAATAAGTATTGAGAAAATTAAGATTGTTGGAAAAGGTGAAAAATCACTTGCTGTTAAAACTCCTAATAATACAAAACATCCAGCAAATAGAAGGGTAGAATTAAAAAAAGTAAATTAACTTTTTTTTATATATTTTTTTGATATAGGGAGTTTAAATAATGTACTCACGCACAACCAAAAAAATAAATATAACTGTTAAGCCGTATTATCTTGAGGAGCAATCAGAGCCTGAAGATCAGCACTTTGTATGGGCCTACCAAGTAACAATTGATAATCAAGGTAAAGAAAAGGTTCAATTAGTAAATAGATATTGGAAAATAGTTGATGCAAATGGTACTCTTCAAGAGGTTAGAGGAAAAGGAGTAGTGGGTGAACAACCAGTTTTAAACCCTGGTGAAAAATTTGAGTATACTAGCGGTACACCATTATCAACATCATCTGGTTTTATGGAAGGTTATTATGAAATGCAAAACTCAAATGGAGATAAATTTGACGTTCAAATACCTCAATTTTCACTAGATAATCCTTTTGAATTAAATCAGTTAAATTAGTTCATAAGAATGCGCGACTTTAGGTCAATAATTAATATTTTGGGTATACTTCTTTGTATAGAATCTGCTGCAATGATAATTCCAATGTTTTACGATTTATATTATGGAAATAATGATTGGATTCATTTTTTTTATTCAAGTTTGATTACTTTTATTATTGGATCAGTTTTGTTTATATCATTTAGAAAAAAAAATATTAAATTAGGTATAAGACAGGCTTTTGTTTTAACAATATCATCATGGATGATTATATCAATTTTTGGAGCTATTCCTTTTGTTTACTCTTCTTCATCTTTATCATATACCGATGCTTTCTTTGAATCGGTGAGTGGAATTACCACTACAGGTGCAACGGTAATTTCTAATTTAAATTCTTTAACCGAAGGTATATTAATTTGGAGATCACTATTGCAGTGGTTTGGAGGTATTGGAATAATTGTATTAGCAATGGCCATCTTACCAACTTTACAAATTGGAGGCATGCAGCTCTTACATATGGAACATGATGATCCATATGAGAAAACTATTCCTAAAGTAAATAGATTTGTTTTAGAATTATTTATCTTATACATAATTTTATCAATCATTTGTGGAATATTATATTTTTTTAGCGGAATGTCAGTTTTCGACTCTGTAATTCATGCAATGACTACAATATCTACAGGTGGTTTTTCAAATTATGACCAGTCTTTTGCCAATTTTAATTCTTACAAGATTGAAATTGTTGCAGTTATTTTTATGATTATTGGAAGCTTGCCTTTTGTTTTATATCTTCAGTTTTTACATAATCAAAAAAAATTTTTTATTAAAGACGATCAAGTAAAATTATTTTTTATTATTATTACTGCAGTGATAGTAGTTACTACTTTATGGATAAGAGAAACTAAATCACTAGATTTAATTTTATCTTTTAGGATATCGCTTTTTAATATTACTTCAATATTAACTGGTACAGGTTATTCTAGTAGTAATTTTTCAAATTGGGGAAGTTATGGTTTAGTTATAATGATGATAATTATGTTTATTGGTGGATGTGCTGGATCAACAACAGGTGGTATAAAAATTTTTAGATTACAAATTTTATTTAGAGGAGCGATTGCTCAAATAAAAAAATTAACTCAACCACATGCTGTTTTTGTTATGCGCTTTAATGGTAATACAGTAAATGAAAATACTTATAACTCTGTTATGGGTTTTTTCTTTATGTATATTTTTTTGTTTATTACCTCTGCAATAAGTCTAAGTTTTTTTAATATGGATTTTATAACTGCTTTTTCAGCTTCAGCTTCAGCTATTTCTAATGTTGGTCCAGGTCTTGGAGAAATTATTGGACCAGCAAGTAATTATTTTTCTCTTAATGATGGGGCTAAATGGATACTTTCTATTACTATGATTATAGGTAGACTGGAAATATTTACTGTTTTAGTATTACTTTCTATTAATTTCTGGAAAAATTAATTTACCAAATATGCACTCATATATTTTTTTAACATTATTTGACTTTCATTTGTAAAATCAATCAAAGAATTTAATACGAGTTCATTAATTATATTATCTACATCATTTAATGAAATATATTTTTGTGAAGTTGTAGATCTATAACTTTCAACTGTAGTATTTGCAATTAAATAACCATTATCATCATAAAGCTCATATTCAACTAAAATAGATACTTCGTATAAAAAAATATTTTTCTCTTCATATTTTTTTGCATCATCATTTAATATATTTTTCTTTGTTATTGATGCATCTAAAATATTTATTATAAATTTATTTGCATTGCCAAAATTAGATACATTATTTTCAATCCAGCTTTGTAATTTATTAATAGGTGGATTGGTTATTTGATCTTCAATATTTTCTTCAGAAAAAATTGGTTCATAAATTAATTTTGTTTCAACATTTTTAGCATTTATTGAAAATGTATATAAATTTGAATTATTAAAAACTGTAGTTTGAATAGTTTCAATTGGTTGACATGAAAAAAGAAATAAAATTGAAATTAAAAATATCTTATTTTTTAAGTACATATATCAATATAGCTTGTTGTATAAACATTCTGTTTTGAGCTTGCTGTAAAACAACAGAATTCTTGCCATCTAAGACTTCAGAAGTTACTTCCTGTCCTCTTTTTGCAGGTAAACAATGCATAAAAATTACATCTTTAGATGCTGTATTTATTATTTTTTTATTAACTGTAAAATTTTTAAAATATTTAATTTTGTTTTTATTTTTTTCTCCCATTGAAAGCCATACATCTGTCATTATACATTTAGAATTTCTTGAACCCAATAATGGATCAGATAAAAATTTTAAATTTTTGTTACTATAATATTTTATTTTTTGTTTATTAAAATTAAGTATTTTATTAGGAATAACAACATTTAGTTTAAATAAATAAATTTTTTGAAGATGTAATAGAGACATCAATACATTATTAAAATCACCTATCCAGGTAATTTGTAAATTATTATAATTTTTAAATTTTTCTTGAATTGTTAAGAAATCTCCAAGTATTTGACATGGATGACTTTGTTCAGTGAGACCATTTATAACTGGAATTACATTTTGTTTACTTATTTTTATAATTTTTTTATGATTATTATTTCTAATCATAATACAATCAATAAATTGGGCCAATACATTTAAAACATCTTGGTTTGTTTCTCTCTTATTATCAAATCCTATATCTTTACTATTAAGTTCTAAAACTTTACCTCCTAATTTTTGCATTCCTACATTAAAACTCAATCTAGTTCTTAAAGATTGTTTTTCAAAAATCATACCGAGTGTCTTATCTTTACAAAAAGAAGAGTATTTTTTTGGATTTTTTTTAATTTTTTTGGCAAGTGAAATTATTTCATTTAATTGTTTTTTACTAAAATCACTTATATCAATAAAATTTTTAACCATTACATTTCCTTTAATACCTTTTTAATTATTAAAATTGATTTATCAATTTCTTTATACGACACTGTTAATGGTGGCGCTAATCTAACAACATTATCTGAAGCAGGAACATTTAATAATTTATATTTTTTTAATTTTTCTGAGAATTCTAAATTACTAGTATGAGTTTTAATACCCAATAACAAACCTGCTCCTCTTATCTGATCTATGGAACTGAATTGTTTTTCTAATTCTTTTAAATTTTTCCAGAAATATCTTGCTATTTTATCAACTCTGTTTAAAAAATTTCTATTTGAAATTATTTTTAATACCTCTAAACCAACACTCATGGCAAGTGGATTACCTCCATAAGTAGATCCATGACTTCCTTTGGTCATAGATATACACGATTTATTTGTAGATAAACAAGCGCCTAAAGGAAAACCTGAGCCAATTCCTTTTGCAACAGCCATAATGTCAGGCTTTATTTTTGCCCATTCATGAGAAAATAATTTACCTGATCTTCCAAAACCACATTGAACTTCATCAAAAAAAAGCAAAATACCTTTTTGATCACAAATGTTTCTCATAAATTTTAAAAATTTTAAATCTGCTGGTTTTATACCACCTTCACCCTGTATGGGTTCTATAATTATTCCAGCTGTTTTCTTATCAATAGCAGCTTTTAGTTTTTTTATATTATTAAACTCAACTTGTTTAAAACCTGGAAGAAGAGGTTCAAAGCCTTTTGAGTATTTTTTATTTTTTTGTGCTGACAATGCTCCAAATGTTCTTCCATGAAAAGCTCCATCAAATGATATAATCTGAGATCTGCCTGTTTTATGATAATTATGGTACCCTCTAATAATTTTTATACCACATTCGATTGACTCTGTTCCAGAGTTTGTAAAAAATACTTTTTCTGCAAAAGTTTTTTTACATAATAATTTAGCAAATTCTTCTTGTTTTTTAATTAAATATAAATTTGAGACATGCCATAATTTTTTTGATTGTTCTGCTAAAGCCTTAACTAGCTTTGGATGACAATGACCTAAAGAATTAACAGCGATACCACTTGAAAAATCTAAATATTTTTCATTTTTTTTTGTATATAAATAACTACCTTTGCCTTTAACGAATTCTAATGTTTTTTCTCCATATGTAGGCATAACATTACTTTTAAATTTAGTTTTCATAATTAAAATTTTATTTTATACCCATTTCGAAACAATAAATAACAAAAGATGACTAAAAAAGAATTTATTAAAATTAATATCAAAGCTCCATTAAATAAAGAGCTATCTGAAATACCTGTAAATGCATATCTAAAACCATCTATGTTATAAAAAAAAGGATTAAAAGATGAGATATTTTGCCAAAAATCTGGTAATCTTGAGATTGAGTAAAAAGTTCCAGAGAGAAAAGTAAGAGGAAGAACAATAAAGTTTGTTATTCCTTGTTGTTGATCCCATTTGTCAGCCCAAATACCTACAATTGTACCGAGTGCCCCCATCATAGTACAGCCCATTAATGCATAAAAAATTAATGCAATAAATGAGTAAACTTCTAAAGGGACAAAAAATATAACACCAAGAAAAGTAACTATCCCACATATAATACCTCTAACAATAGAACCAATGATGTATCCTAGGGCTAGCTCTAAATTATTAAGAGGAGCCATCATAATATCAATAATGTTTCCTTGAAATTTAGCTTGTCCAATACTTGATGCAGAGTTAGCAAATGAATTTTGCAACATTGTCATCATAATTAGACCTGGTGCTATAAAATAAGGTAGTTCAATACCATTTATTGTATTAATAGACCTGCCAAGTGCTAAAGAAAAAACTGCTAAAAATAATAAAGAGCTAATTGCTGGCCCTATTATAGTTTGTATACCCACTTTCAAAAATCTGTAAATTTCTTTTTTTATTAAGGTAAAAAAACAAAGATAATTATAATTATTCATATAAAATATTTTCTTTTAAATTATTTATAAAATTTGTATATTAATTTAGGTGAACGAAAAATATTTACTCAAATATGCTATAGATTACTTAAGTAAATATGATTCATCAAAAAATAATTTAATTAATATTCTTAAGAGAAAAATTTACAAATTTAAAATTTGTAAAGAAGATAAGAATAAACTACTATTTCACATAAATAATATAATAGATAGATTAGAAAAAGATAAGTTATTAGATGATAGTAACTTCACATATGCAAAAATCAGGTATCTAGCAAATAATGGCAAGTCTAAAAAATATATTAAGAACTATTTATTTTCAAAAGGTATAAATAAATATGATATAGATGAAAATCTTAATAATTTTAAAGAAAATTTTTCTAACTGGGAGATAGAGTCTGCTTTGATATTTGCAAGAAAGAAAAAATTATTAGATTCTGATGAAGTTATTGAAAAAAAATTAAATAAAATGTCAAGAGCTGGATTTACATATGATATTTGCAAAAAAATATTAAATTAATTTTGCCTTATATGGATTTTTCCCTCTAACAATCTGGCAATCTGTTTTGTAGTTTTAAACCTTTCAAAGGTAATTTTAATTATTGCAGTTAAAGGAGCTGCTAGCAACACTCCAATAAATCCCCAAATCATTCCCCAAAATATTAACGACAAAATAATTGTTATTGGATGTAAGCCAAAACTATCACCAAAAATTTTAGGTTCTATGAAATTTCCAACGATTTGATGAACTATAGTAGGTAATAAAATTATTAATATTACTAAAGTTGGATCATTATATTGTAAGAATGCAATTGGTAATGGTAATATAACAGCAATTATTGAGCCAATAACAGGTATAAAATTTAAAATAAATGTTAAAGATCCAAAGATAATTGCCAATTCCAATCCAAGAAACCAATAAATTAGACCGGCTGAAATACCAGTAAATGCTGATGTTATAAATTTTGTAAAAATATATTTTTTAACAAGTCCAATTATATCGTTCCACTCATCAGAGGTATTTGCCGAAGATTTACCTAATAATAAAAAAAGTGTTATTATTACTACAAGTAAAAATTTAGATATAAAATTTGCACTATTACTTAAAATAGCTGTTGCCCAATTGGCAATTGGTAAGTCAAGTATAGAATTTCTTATAATTTCTCTATCAATATTTATTTCAAATTGTTGAAGAGTGATCAGTATAGCCTCTATTAATATTAGTACCTTTTCATTATAATCATCTGCTGACTCTAAAAAAGTTGCCACTGAAGATACAATAAATGGCACAATTATTGAAAATAATAAGACTATAAGACAGATGCTTACAAAAACTGCAATGAATCTATGAACTCTAAGATTTTGAGTTTGAAAGTCTATTATTGGATCAATTAATATTCTCAGAAGAAGTGCAATTACAAAAGGTACCATTATTGGTTGAGTAAAATTTAAAATAAAAGCTACTGCTATACTTGCTAGTATAAAAAGTGATCCGGCTACTACTTTATTATCTTCATTCATTATTTATTTTAAGTTTTGGGATTAAAAATTTCAGGTTTATCAATGGGCATACTTTCTAAATATAGAGATTGACTTGGGAAAGCAAATGCAGCTGAATTATTTTCAACAATTTCAATTATTTTAACAGCTAGACTCTCTTTAACTTTTAAAAATTCTCCCCAATCATTGGTTTCTGTAAAAGCTTGAACTAACATATCAATAGAGCTATCTGAAAAACTATCAATTCTAACATAAAAACTCGCATTTTTATTTTTTGCAAACTTTTCATCTTTTTCAATCAATATATTTATCTCATCTCTTATTTTTCTTAACTGATCTATTGTGGTTTTATATTCTAAACCTATTAACCAACGAATTCTTCTGTGATGTCTTCTTGTATAATTTATTACAGATTGTTCAGCAAATTTATAATTTGGTACCATCACAGGTGTTGAGTCAAACCTTCTTATAAGTGTTGATCTAAATCCAATTTGCTCAACCACTCCTTCAACTTCTCCAGAAACTAATATAACATCATCTACAGTAAATCTTTTTTCCATCAAAATCATTATACCGCTTATTAAGTTTTTAAATAAATCTTGAGCACCCAAAGCTACAGCAACACCAAATAAACCCAAGCCAGCTATTACAGGTCCAACTCTTATTCCCCATAATTCAAGAATTGCTACTGTACCAAGAACTATAACTAATATTTTTAGCCCTTTAAGGGTCCAATTTACTAAAGGTTTAGATATTTTAGACTCAAAATTTTTTATAACAAAAGAAAACGGAATTATTAACTGATGCAATAACCAAAATATAAAAATTGTAATTAATGATCTGTTCAATAGATCAAGAAAATTTTGATTTTTATCGGATAAATCTAAATATGTTGAAGCAATAAAAAAACCTATTACAACAGGAAAAAATTTTAAAGGGCCATCAAGTACTTCAATTACCGCATCATCTATTTTTGTAGTAGTTTTAGAAACTAGTTTTGATAAGCGGTTTAAAATAAATCTAGCAATAAGCCTTCTTAATAAGTAAAATAATAAAAATATTACTGAACTTATTATTATATCAGTCGCATTTATACCAAATACACCATTATTCCATACATCTAAAAAAAGGGTATTAAAACTATTGAATGTTTCCATAAGCTATATATTTAAATATAATAACATGAAATTTAGTATTTTACTTGTTTTTTTAACTTTGGTTTTAATTAACAATATGTCCATAGCAAATAACTATAATAATATTTATGATTTCTCATTTGAAGACATTGATGGAAACTCTGTTAATCTTCAAAAATTTAATGGAAAACCTTTACTAATAGTCAACACAGCATCAAGATGTGGTTTTACACCTCAATATGCTAATCTTCAAAACTTATTTTTAGAATATAAAGATACTGATTTAACAATTATTGCCACAACAAGTAATTCTTTTGCTCAAGAATATAATGATGCTGAAGATATAAAAAAAATATGTCTAGTTAACTATGGTGTTGGATTTGTCACTTCTTCACCTATGAATGTTAAAGGTGATGAGGCTCATCCTATATACAGTTGGATTAAAAATGAATATGATAAAGCACCTAAATGGAATTTTTTTAAATTCCTTTTTAATAGAAATGGTCAATTAGTTGAAACTTGGTCATCTATGACGAAACCAGATAGTTCAAAAATTACAGATAAGATAGATTCATTAATTTAAAAAAAAGGGCAATTTAAAATTGCCCTTAAATAATTAATTGAAAAAAATTACATCATGCCGCCCATGCCACCCATGCCGCCCATGCCGCCCATGCCGCCGCCCATGTCAGGCATTGCAGGAGCTGCTGATTTATCTTCAGGGGCATCAGCAATCATTGCTTCAGTAGTTATTAATAATCCAGCTACAGAAGCAGCATCTTGAAGAGCAGTTCTAACTACCTTTGTTGGATCAATTATTCCTGCAGTTACCATATTCGTATACTTATCAAGTTGAGCATCATAACCAATATTATGATCTTTACTTTCACGAATTTTTCCAGCAACAACAGCTCCATCAACACCTGCATTTTCAGCTATTTGTCTTAATGGATTAAAAAGAGCTCTTCTAACAATATCAACACCAATTTTTTGATCATCATTAGAAGTTTTTACAGAATTTAATGCTTTAGTAGCATATGCAAGTGCAGCACCACCACCAGAAACAATTCCCTCTTCAACAGCGGCTCTTGTTGCATGCATTGCATCCTCAACTCTGTCTTTTTTTTCTTTAACCTCAACTTCTGTTGCTCCACCAACTCTGATAACAGCAACACCACCAGCTAATTTAGCAAGTCTTTCTTGAAGTTTTTCTCTATCATAATCAGAAGTTGTTTCTTCAATTTGAGCTCTTATTTGATTACATCTTCCTTCAATGTCTTTCCTTTTACCTGCACCTTGAACGATAGTTGTGTTTTCTTTATCCACTACCAATCTTTTTGCAGTTCCCAACATTTCTAGATTTACATTTTCTAACTTGATGCCCAAATCTTCACTAATTACCTGTCCACCTGTTAAAATTGCTATATCTTCAAGCATAGCTTTTCTTCTGTCTCCAAATCCTGGAGCTTTTACTGCAGCAATTTTAAGACCACCACGAAGTTTATTTACAACAAGAGTCGCTAGTGCCTCTCCTTCAATATCTTCCGCAATAATTAGAAGTGGTTTAGTTGATTGTACAATCGACTCCAATAAAGGAAGCATTGGTTGTAAACTTGATAATTTTTTTTCATGAAGAAGAACATAACAATCACTGAGTTCAGTAATCATTTTCTCTGCATTAGTGACAAAATAAGGTGATAAATAACCACGATCAAACATCATTCCTTCAACTACATCAAGTTCTGTATCAAGACTTTTAGCTTCCTCAACAGTGATAACTCCTTCTTTACCAACTTTCTGCATTGCACTAGATATCATTTTACCAACTTCAGAGTCTCCATTTGAAGCAATAGTGCCAACCTGTGCAACTTCTTTGTCAGTTTTAATAACTTTTGATTTTTTCTTAATTTCATCAACAACAGCAGCAACAGCTAAGTCAACTCCTCTTTTAAGATCCATTGGATTCATTCCAGCAGCTACAGCTTTCATTCCCTCAGTAGCAATTGCTTGAGTTAAAACTGTTGCAGTTGTAGTTCCATCACCAGCTATATCGTTAGTTTTGCTAGCAACGTCTCTAACCATTTGTGCGCCCATATTTTCGAATTTATCTTTTAATTCAATTTCTTTAGCAACACTAACACCGTCTTTGGTTATTCTTGGAGCTCCAAAAGATTTGTCCATAACAACATTTCTACCTTTTGGTCCTAGAGTAACTTTGACAGCATCTGCTAATTTGTTTACGCCGCTAAGCATTTTGGATCTTGCATCAGACCCAAAAAAAATATTTTTTGCAGACATATTAATTATCCTCTCTTATTTAATTATTTTTTTTTTCCTGAAGTGATTATTCCCATAACATCAGATTCTTTCATTATTAGGTATTCCTCACCATTCATTTTAACTTCTGTACCTGACCATTTTCCAAAGAGAATTTTATCTCCTTTTTTAACGTCTAAAGGTATTAATTTACCAGTTTCATCTCTTGATCCAGATCCAATCTCTAATACTTTACCTTCCATTGGCTTTTCTTGAGCTGTATCTGGAATAATGATTCCACCTGCAGTTTTTTGATCAGAGTCTACTCTTTGAACTAAGACTCTATCGTGTAAAGGTCTGAATTTCATATTTCCTCGTATTTAAGTAATTGAAAAATAACATTTATATTTTAGCACTCTCACTATAAGAGTGCTAACCATTTAATCATTAATATCTATGATTCAAGAGGAAAATGGAGAAAATTTAATTTTTTTGAAAAAATTAATTTATAGTAATAAATATTTAAGATGATTTTTATTAATGTTTTATTGAAAACACTTGGTTTTTTAATGGGATTAGCGATTTTCCTGGTAATTTTATCAATATTTATTGCTTCAATTAATAATTATTCAAATAATAATAATTTTAGAGAAATTTCGGGAGATACAAATTCAATGAATATAATTTCTGTAATTAATCTAAATGGTATTATTTTGAATAATCAAGAAGATATATTTTATTACCCGAGGGTAATTTCTGCACACAAAGTATCTAAATTATTAGATGAATTAAAAGAAGTTAAGCCAAAAGTTTTATTAATAAATATTAACTCTCCAGGAGGTACTGTTTCAGCGTCATTCGATTTGTACAAAAAAATTAAAAAGTTCAAAAAAGATTATAATGTTAAGGTATATTTTTTTACAAATCAAATCATGACTTCAGGAGCTTATTTAATGGCTAATTCTGGAGATAAAATAATTGCTAATTATGGATCTTTAATTGGAAGTATTGGAGTTAGTGGCCCAGACTGGATATATTATGACAAACCTAAAACAATTAGCTCAGGTATTTTTGGTCAAACTATTGAAACTGAGAATGGAATAGAAATATTTAGTCAAAATGCAGGTAAGTCAAAAGATTTGTATAATCGATTCAGAAAACCAACAAAAAAAGAAATAAATCATTTAAAAAAAATTGTTGATAATATTTACAATGATTTTGCTAATATTGTTGTTCAAAACAGAAAAATAGAAGATTATGAACTAAAAAATAATATTGGAGCTTTAATTTATAATAGTAAATTAGCAAAAGAAAATTTTTTAATTGATAATGTTATGAATTATGAAGATTTAATTCAATTTATAATTAAAGATTTAAAATTAAAAGATTTTAGAATTATTGAAAATATTAAAATAAATAATAACTTAGAAAAATATCTCTTATCATTTAAAAAGAATGATATCTCTATTTTTTGCTCAGAAATAAAAACTAATTTTCTTTCAATGAGCCCTTTGAATTCTCTAAATTGCTAAACTAACTAAAATCCTTGAAATCTTTAACTTTTACAATTAAGTTTTTATAATAGTTACTATTATCTAAAAATTTTTTATTAATATATTTTTCGGCTAATTTTGAGTGATTGGACACATCAATTGAATCTACTTTGATTTGTTTAAATTTTAAATTATTAATATTTGCTAATTTTTTATATCTATCAATTAAATTATTACTTGTATAATCATCAAAATGTGGGCTTATCTCAATTATCTCAGTTTCTGGCTTACAAAAAATAATATTTGTTAAACTTGAACCATGTGTAGATATTATTTTTTTTGCCTGTGAAAATATTTTAATTTGTTCATCAATTTCATATAATCTTGGATTAATAACTTTATATCCGTTAGATTTTAAAATAGTAATTAAATCAAATTCATTTACTATTTTTCTATAATGTGAATCCTCCCTTGTAACATAAATTTTCTCATCTCCAATTTCATTAGTTGGTAATAAAAATTTCTTCAATATTTCTATTGATGAGTTCAAGTTTAGAAATTGAGGGATTTGCGAATTACTATAACTATAAAAATCATCATCTAGATATACAAACTTAAATTTTATTTTTCTTAGAAGATTTATCCTCTCTATAAATTGTCTAAACTTATTTGATAAGTTTCTGTGAATTGCAATTTTAATGTCATTATTTGTATTAAAAAATAATCTAGGTAAAAAATGTAGCATATTTGAGTAAAAATTGTCAGCAGCATTTGATCCAAGTAAAAAAATATTTTCAAAATTTTTCAAATTATTTCTTTTGTTTATAAAATTCTCAAAGAAATTTTTTGAATAAAAATGTTGATATGATTGACTGCTATCTCTTGTAAAAAGTTCATCAAAAGTTTGAAAATTTTCTGATATTGGAAAATAATTAAACGAGTCAGCATAAAAGTTGCCATTAAGTATATTGCATTTTATTTTTAAATCTTTAAATTCAGCACTTAAAAAATTTTCTTTAATTTCTTTATTTTCTTTAATTGTCTGAATATTTATGTTCTTAATCATAGACTTAATTACTTATTTATTTATCAAAGTATTAATTTGCAATAAAAAAACTTACTGATTTTAGAATACTATTAATCAATTTTTACATAATTTTAAATAATCATGGCGCGCCCGAGAAGAGTCGAACTCCTAACCTTATGATCCGTAGTCATACGCTCTATCCAATTGAGCTACGGGCGCATTAATTATTCTTATACACATTAAATTTAAACTATGCTACCCTGTGATAACTGTATAAATAATTATGAAAATAATATTTATTTTTTTTGTATTTTTTTCCCTAAACAAAAGCTTAGCTTCTAACATTGGAAAAGAAACAGGCCTTGAGATACCTAGATATGTTTCAATAAAATCTGACAATGCGAATATAAGAGTTGGCCCTAGCAGAAATTATCCAATTAATATCAAATATATAATAAAAAATTTACCAATTAAAATAATAGATGAATACAATGATTGGAGAAAAGTTGAAGATTTTGAAAATAATTTAGGGTGGATTCATAAAAGTTTAATTAAGGGAGAGAGGCATGGAATTATTAAATCAAATGAAACCGAATCTATTATAATTTATAATTCATCTGATGGAATTCCAATTGGTGAAATAAATAGAGGTAATATTGTTAAGCTAAAAAATTGCAAGATAGATTGGTGTTATATAATTTTTGAAAGATATAAAGGATGGATTAAAAAAAAATATATATGGGGAACTAAAAGTGATGAAGTTTATAATATTGGATTTTTTCAACCATTCATTGATTATTTTTGGAAATCAATAAATTTTATGAACTATTTAATCTTAAAATATAAATAAATATAAATTGATGTATGTAAAATAAAATTGGGTGGGTGATAGGATTACGAACCAATGTAATTTAATTAAAAAAAGGTATCACTTATATTATCGTATGACTTCTCTTGAATCTTTTCTTTTGAACAAATAATCATATAATATTTTTTATTTTCTAAATTATCAATTCTTTTTAATTTATAGACTCTTTTAGATAATCCAAATAATAACGTACTTATAAAATACATTAAATAATTAATAAAACCTAGTCCTCTTATCCATAATTTTTTATTTAAGTATTCTGGCGAAGGATCATAAAAAAAATTATATGACTTTCTCTTTAGAAATTCTATAACTTTAGACTTCCTTTTATTATCCTCTAAATAAGTATCTTTAATATGACACTCAAAAATAATAATTGGAGAGAATTTATTAATCGTTTGTTCTAATCCTTCAAGAGCGTTAAGCTCATATCCTTCAATGTCTAGTTTGATTAATTCTATCTTGTTTATAGATTGTTGATCTATTATTTTATCTAATTTTTTTAAACTAACTTTTCTGGTATTTTCAATATTTTTTGTATCATTAACAACTCTGTCACCACCAAGATTTGTTTTTTGAATGGAAAGTAGATTTTTTTCTTCATCTTTATTTGAAGCTCCAAAATTAAAAGTTACAACTTTGTTTATAGAATTTTTTTTAACATTAAACTTTAAGAGACTGTAGGTGTCTTCATTTGGTTCAAATGAAAAAGTGTATTTGAAATACTTTGAAAAAAATACAGAATGATTCCCTATAGCGGCACCGATATCAAGACAAGATGCATCCTTAAAATTTTTAATTTTAAGAATTCTCTCCTCTAATACTTTTAATTGATTTAATTCAGTTATTCCATGTAAAGATATAAATAAACTATTTCTATCAAATACATAACAAGCCATATTTGGATAATGATTAACGAGTTTATCATGTCGTTTTACTAAATATTTCCAAATTAAAGATAAGAAGTATTGCTCTAGTAAATATTTTACAGATCCTATTCTATGTGAAATTATTTTTTTCATTTAAATAAATTACTTTCAATTTATTGGCTGGGGCGGTAGGATTCGAACCTACGAATGCCGACTCCAAAAACCGGTGCCTTACCACTTGGCGACGCCCCAAAAAATGAGTACTCTCTAGTATTTAGCATAAAATATGTCAAACTCTTCAAGTACGAAAATACCATAATATTAGAGTAAATTGCAGAAAAAGTGTAATCTAATGTCTTAAAGTAGATTAAAAACAAATCAGGGCTTTATATTAGATTTGTTTAAACTATTTATACTTGTACTATATAAAATCTATTAATGCTTATTAACGAAACAATTAAAAAATCATCACCTCATTTTCATTGGAAATGTAAACATACATGGCAAAGAAGTGCTAAAAATACTTTATGGTGTTTACTTGGATGTTCGATTGGTGATTTTGGAACAATTTTATACTTTCAATTAAATTCTATTAGTTGGCCTACCCTTTCAATAATGATTTTAGCAATTATTAATGGCTTAATTACAAGTATTATTTTAGAAACAATAATTTTATCTCGACAAATGGCAATAAAAATAGCTTTTAAAACAGCATTAACGATGAGTTTTATTTCTATGCTTGCAATGGAAATAGCGATGAATTCCCTTGATTGGTTTATATTAGGAGAGGCAAAGTTAGTTTTGTGGATAGTTCCCTTAATGCTTTTAGTAGGATTTTTAACTCCTTGGCCTTACAACTATTATAGGCTTAAAAAATATAATATTGCTTGTCATTAAATTTAATATTTTAAAACTAAATACTATTGAAATTTAATTACACAAACATACCTAGTAGAAATGATTAGAATATTACTTACAATTTTATTTTTAAGTTCAGCATCATTTGCAGCTGGTACTAGTTATGATGATAATAATTCATCCGTTTCTGCAAGTGAACAAGTTACTAAATTATATAATAAGGCTTATGAATTAGTCTATGACAAGAAATTTGATAAATCTATAAAACTCCTTGAAAAGATTGCTAAGAGAAAAGATCTTGGTGAAAAGAAAGCCGATGTTTATAATTTATTAGGTTTTAGTTATAGAAAACATAGTGAACCTGATTTGGATAAAGCACTAGAGTCATATAAAATAGCTCTTGAAATTAATCCCAAGCATTTAGGTGCTCATGAATATTTAGGAGAGCTTTATATAACACTTGGAAATATGAACAAAGCAAATGAGATGCTCAACAGTTTGGAAAAAATTTCTGGAACAAGCTCAATGGAATACATTAAGCTTAAAAAAGCTATTGATAATGCATAAATAACTTAAATTGCTCTTTTTTAAAGGGCAATTTTTATAACTATGACAACTTATATTTTAAATTTTTTAATATCTCTGTTAATTGGTTCGATGATTTTTTTTACAGCAGTAATTTCTCCATCTGTATTTGCAACTTTAAGTAGTAATGCGAGTAGTAAATTTTTAAGATTAGTATTTCCTAGAATGTTTCTGTTTGGAATAATAATTACAAGTTTGTGTTTTTTATTATCTATTTTACAAAATAATAATTTAGTAGCTATTTTATTGATAATAATTGCTCTAAGTTTTTTTCTTAATAGAAATTACCTAACACCAAAGATAAATAAATATAGAGATGAGGAACTTGAGGGTAATCAGCAAGCGGCAACTTTATTTAAAAGAATGCACTTACTATCTGTATTATTATTTATCATAAATTTTGTTTTATTAATTTCTATAATGGTAATAAATTACTACAATTACAATTAATTTATAACATTGTTTTGCACAACACTTGTCCATAAGGATGGATAATCCTTCACAAATTGATCTTGTGCTAATTTAGCCTCTTCTTTTTTTTCAAAAACACTAAAGACACATGATCCACTTCCTGTTAAGCGTGAAAAAATAACACTCTCCAACGTATTTAAATAATTTATTAAGGCAGAAAATTCTGGTTCATTTTTTCTCAGAATTTTTTCAAAATCATTCCCTGAATCTTGATCATTAATTTCTTCTAAATCAAAGTCAGAATTAAAATCAAAATCAGACTCTTTAAATGAGGTGTACATACTTTTTGTAGAACAATTAAATAAGGGTTGAACTATTAAAAAATGATATTTTGGAAAAATAATATTAGCAATTAAATCACCTTTACCTCGAATTAAACAATCTTTTTGATGTAAAAAAAGAGGAATATCTGAACCCAGATCAACATAATCAAATATATTTTTCTTTTCTATGAGTTCTAAATTTTCTAATATTTTTATTATTGTTGCCGCATTAGATGAGGCTGAACCTAAACCCGCTTGATAGGGAAAATTTTTTGAAATAGAAAACAATAATTTAGGTGGTTCTTTTTTTAAAAATTTAAAAAGTTTTTTTATAATACAATCATCAAATATATTATTTTTTGGAGCAAAAGCGCCCGAGTAAATTACTTCAAATGAATTATGTGGTGTTACTGTAATTTCATCATAAAGATCAATAAATGTAATGCCCGATCTTATATTATGAAATCCATCCTCACGTTTTTTAATTATTTTTAGAAATAAATTGATCTTTGCAGGTGATTTTTCAATTATTTTATCCAGCATTTATTTTATTTAATTTATTTTGAATTTTTTCTTCAATTTCATCCTCAGGTTCAGCTAATTCGAGAGCTTGTTGCCAAAAATGAATTGCTTCTCTCTTTCTATTCATAGCATAATAGATATCACCAAGATGGTCTAGGGATATTGCTTCTCCAGGCGCTATATCAATAACTTTTTCCATAAGATTAGCTGCTTCATTTAATTTATTCTTTTTAAAATATGCCCATGCTAAACTATCAATAATATAAAAACTTTCAGGATTAGCTTCATATGCGGTCTTTAACATTTCTAATGACTGATCAAGTCGTATTTCTCTTTCTACCCAACCATAAGCTAAATAATTTAATACATTAGCTGAGTCAGGTTTAATATCTAGTGATGTAAGAAAGTTTTTTTCTGCTCTATCCCAATCACCTAATCTTTCAAAACAAATTCCTTTCATATAAAAAATATTCCAAAGGTCATCTTTATTTTGCATTATAAGCTCATCATAAATTGCGATGGCTAGTGCATATTTTTTATTAACACGATAAAAGTCAGCAAGAATTTTTTTTAAGTAATAATAATTATTATTATTCTTTACAATATTTTTTATATTTTTTTCTGCTTCTTCATAGGGTGAATAATTAGAATAATTAGCAGCTAAACTTATTTGAGCATCAATGTAATATGAACTATTTGGTTTGATCATTTTAAATATATCCCTTGCAATTTTTATCTTTTCTACATTTTGAAATAATTCACCTTTTATTAATATTGCTTTGTCATTATTTTTATCAATTATTTTTGCAAGAGAAGTATAAAATAAAAGAAAATTATAATTCAATGATTTTTGATCAGTATTTGAAAATGATGAGACAACTATATCAATAAGTGTTTTACTTATTGAGGTTTTGTCTTTCAATTCTGAATTATTAAAAAAAATAAAATCAATTAATCCATTTTTATTTTCAAATTTACTATTTAAATGTTCTATCTTATTATAATTTTTATTTAAAACTAGATAAGTTAACTTTACAATGTATGCTTCTTGGTTTTCATTATCATTTAGTAATATTTCATTAGCAATTTTATTTGCAAGATTTAGGTCCTCTGTAATTATAGCAGCTATAACTTTATTTAATAAATCTGTATTTGAAAATACTATCTCCTCCATACTAAAATCAAATAAAGTTGAAGAATAGTCATAATTTTTAAAAGCAGATTGTGAAATAAGAAAAGAAGAACTGCTAAAAGCCCATAAAGGAATACAAAAAAAACAAACAAAAGTTAAAAATAAAAGTTTTTTAATCAAAATAATCATTTAAAAAAATATGTAGAATAGAAGTAAATAGTTTAATTATTATATGAATCAATCAAATAAGAAAAATAAAGAATTTATTAAAAATGTAGGAGTTAATTATTTTCTCCAAGAATCCCCAAAAAATTGGTTTGAAAAAAACACAAATTTTGAACAAGAAGAGACAAATTTAGCTAATATTAATAAGTTAAATAAAATTAAAAATATAATTGAAAATATAAGAAAATATCCATCTGAATTAAAAAAATCTGCAAATAATCTAGTGGTATTTGATGGTAGTCTTAATGCAAAAGTAATTTTTGTTGGTGAAGCTCCAGGAAAAGAGGAAGATGAACAAGGATTACCATTTGTAGGAAGAGCGGGACAGCTATTAAATAAAATGTTAAAAGCTATAAATTTGAAAAGAGAAGAAGTGTATATTACAAATGTTGTAAATTGGCGTCCACCAAATAATAGAACACCAACTGATAGAGAAATATTAGAATTTTTACCCTTTCTTCAACAACAAATTGATACTATTAACCCCAATTATATATTCTTATTAGGAAACGTTGCTACAAAAGCTATATTATCTTCACCACTGTCATTGGCAAAATTAAGGGGTAAATGGCATGAATATGAGTCATTAAAATTAAACAAAAAAATTTATACAATTGCTTCATACCATCCAGCATTTTTGTTACGATCTCCTCAACATAAAAAAGCATCATGGGAAGATTTACAAATGTTGCAAAAAAAATTAAAAAATGAAGAATAATTTATTAATTTATATTTTTGTAATTTTAATTAATTGTTTTTTTTTTATACCTGATGTTTATGCATATCAAATTGATATATCAAATAAATATAGTGAAATATTTTCATCTAAAGTTTTAAGTGAAAATGATGTTGAAAATTATCAACAAGCATATTTATTTCAAGATCAATGTAAATGGAAAAGTGCTAATAGATTTATTTTAAAAATCAAAAATAAAGCTTTACTTGGTCATATATACGCACAAAAATTCTTACATCCTAATTGTTATAAATCAAAATATTTAGAGTTATATTATTGGTTAAAAAAATATAATGATCACCCTCAAGCAAAAAAAATATACAGACTAGCAATTAAAAGAATGCCAGCAGGATATAAAAGTCCAACTAAACCATCGCCTCCATTAGGAATTAAAGGAGAAACTGCTAATTCAATTAAAAAAAATAAATATAAAAGCTCTAAAAAACTCTCCAGTAGTCAAAGAAGTGAAAAAAAGAAGTTAATTAATGGAATAAAATCTAGAGTAATCAGAGGTTGGCCTAGTGGAGCTGTTAAATTACTAAATCAAAGAGATGTAAATCTTTTACTAGATCAAGTAGAGATTGATCAACAAAAAGAATTGATAGCAAAAGGATATTTTCTTGCAAATAAAAATGAACTAGCAATAAAATATGCCTCCGAGGCTCTAATAAATTCTGCGCAATACGTTCCTTATGCTGCTTGGACTGCTGGTTTATGCTCATGGCGTTTACAAAAATATGAAGAAGCAGCAAATTATTTTTCACTTTTTTCTATAAGTCTTAAAGACGATACATGGCACCAAACTTCTGGGAGTTTTTGGACTGCTAGAGCATATGCAAAATTAGGAAGATATGATGATATTAACTTTTGGTTAAAGAGAGCATCTAAAAATCCTAATAGTTTTTATGGTATGCTAGCTCTTGAAATATTAGGTGTTAATAAAAAAATTGATTGGGTAAAACAAAAAAATCTAAATAAAGATAATAGTAAGTTATTAAATCTTCCAGCAGGTAAACGCTTACAACAACTTATCCAAGTGGGCTTTGCTAATGAATTAGAAAAAGAAATTGTATATCTTAATTCAATTCTCAATAAAGAAATTGCAGAGGAATCAATGACTATAGCTGAAAATTTTGATTTAGCTTATACACAATTAAAAGTTGTTAATAAACTTCAACAACTCGGGATGAATGTTCCAATACATCTTTATTATCCAACAAGTGTTTGGAAACCACGAGATGGTTTTAAAATAGAAAAAGAATTATTACATGCATTTATGCACCAAGAATCGATGTTTAATACAAAAGCAAAAAGTAAAGATGGTGCAATTGGATTGATGCAAGTACTTCCATCAACAGCTAAATTTATTACTAAAAGTAAAGATGTAAAAAGAAATAATAGTAATATTTTAAAAAATCCTGAAATTAACTTAGAGGTTGGACAAGAATATATTACATATCTTCTTGATCTCGAAGTAGTTTCAAGAAATTTAATTTTTTTAGCTGCTGCATATAATGGTGGGCCAGGAAATTTACAAAAATGGAAGAAAGAAACAAATTATTTAGGAGATTCACTTTTTTTTATGGAGAGTATCCCTTCCAGAGAAACAAGATGGTTTATAGAAAAAATTTTAACGAAATACTGGATTTATCAAAACAAGAATAAAAAAGAAATGCGTTCACTTAAAATGCTAGCTAATGGTAGTGATCCACTTTATTAATAAATTATGAATATTGATACTTCTATAAATTTTATTTCAATAAATATTGTTGTTATTACAATTTCTGACTCACGTACAAAAAATAATGATACTTCAGGTGAAACTCTAGAGAAACGTATTATTGATGCTGGTCATAATATGATTGAAAGAATAATTATTCCTGATGATGTTGAAAAAATAAAAGAAACTTTAATGATGTTTTCTAAAAAAAAAGAAATAGATTGTATAATTACTACAGGTGGAACGGGTTTAACAGGAAGAGATACGACACCAGAAGCAGTTAAAGCAATTTCTAACAAAAATATTGATGGATTTGGAGAATTATTTAGACAAGTAAGTTTTAATAAAATTGGTACGTCAGCAATTCAATCAAGAGCGGTTGCTGCTTTAATTAATACTACATATGTTTTTTGCTTACCAGGTTCTACAGGTGCTTGCAAAGATGGCTGGGATGAAATTCTAAAATATCAATTAGATATTAGGCACAAACCATGTAATTTTGTCGAAATCATGCCTCGTTTAAATGAAAAATAGTGACTAATTTTTCAATAGAAAAATCTTTTGAAGGTCCTGTTATTGGATTAGATGAGGTTGGAAGAGGTCCTTTAGCTGGGCCTGTTGTAAGTTGTGGTTGCTTATTTTATAATTATGAAAATTTAGATACTGATATTGAAATAAAAGACTCAAAGAAACATACAGCTAAGCAAAGATTAAAATTATTTAAGTTTTTTAAAAAATTACAAAGAGAAAAAATAATTAAATTTCATCTAGGTTTTGCTAGTGTACAAGAAATAGATGAATTAAATATTTTAGAGGCGACTAAATTATCAATGAAGAGAGTGATTGACAAATTTAAAAACAAGAATTTAAATATTATAATTGATGGTAATTTTTCACTTAAATATGAAAATATAAATGAAAAATCAGTTATTGGAGGCGATAAGTTGTCTTTATCGATTGCTGTTGCATCTATAATAGCAAAAGTTCATCGTGATAGACTAATGTGTTTATATAATAACAAATTCAATATGTATGGATGGAATAAAAACTCTGGATACGGTACTAAAAAACATATCGATGCAATTTACAAAAATGGCATTACTATTCAGCATCGAAAATCATTTGAACCAATAAAATCATTATTAATAAATAATATCAGAAATTAATATATTAAAAGATGCAATTTTTGCATACTAAATATCATTATATTATGCTTTATAATAATATATAAAATATTAAATAAATATACTTCATCATCCTCCCATTTGATGATTTTAAGGGGAGTCTTTTGACTCCCCAATCTAATAAGTTTCTAGTATATTTATATCTGAATCGAATAAATAATAACCTTCGTTATCCCTATCCATATCTCTTGTTTTACAACTTGGACCAAATCTGGTTTTCCAATGATATTTACCACTTTTCTTTAACTTCTGAAGAACTTTTAAAAATTGTTTATTATCATATTTACCTAATTTAAAAAGACAGTTTAAATCATAAGGATCGTAAGGCTCATCACTTGTAGGTGTTAAATAAACTGAATCTTTAAGTTGTGGACATTTTTCATAATTATGGGCGTAAATTTTGCCAAGAGATCTTCCAGAATTTAACATTAGTCTTGCTTCTTTATTTTTGTAATGGCTATTTTTAATTCCCTTTATACAATTGTAGCCCATTCCCTGAGTATGAAGAAGCTCATGCATTCCAATTAGTATTTTTCTCTCATCATTTTGTGAGACAGAAGAATTTCTAAGATATAACGAGCCAAATCCTACGCCGGCCTCACCTCCATCTACACTATTTATATCTGCAAAATTAAAGTAAATTTTTTTATTATTGCGCATGTTCTTTTCAAAAAACAAATATGGTGTAATGTCGTTGTTTGCCCATTTATGTAGATCTTTATATTTTTTATCCATTCTAATAAAAGTAATATCTAGTTTGCCATCAGACCTATAATCAAACTTATATTTTCTTGCTATCCCATCACCTTTTTTATGTTTTTGAGTTGCTAATTCCATAGCTTTATTCATTTCTGTTATTATGCTTTCCATTTTACCATTTATATCCCATTCACGATCTTCACTATCTTCAGCTAATAAATAATTAAAATGAATTTGATAATCATCATTTATATCAGGTTGATCTTCAAAAAACCTTCCTGGTCTTTCATCATTAGCAAAAGTGTGAGAAAAAAATAAAACTATGTATAAAAAAATTAAATATTTCATAATAGTAATATAATATATAAAAAAAAATTTTATAAATTTTTATTTTACTACTTATCCCAATGAAAAGATTCCTATTGTTGATAAGTTGATTGACCTGATTCAATAACTCCTTAAAGATTCTTATTAAATGAAAAAAAATAATATCTATTTAGGTGACTCTATTGAGGAAATGAAAAAAATAAAGAATCATTCAATTGATTTTATTTTTGCTGATCCTCCTTATAACCTTCAATTAAAAGATACCTTGTATCGTCCTGATCAATCAACAGTTGAAGCTGTAACCCAAGCTTGGGATAAATTTAGTACTTATGAAGAATATGATAATTTTACAAATGCTTGGCTTAATGAGTGTAAAAGAATATTAAAAAAAGGTGGTTCGTTATGGGTAATAGGAAGTTATCATAATATTCTTCGTGTAGGATCATTAATACAAAACAAAGGTTTATGGATTTTAAATGATATTATTTGGCACAAAACGAATCCAATGCCAAACTTTCGAGGAACACGTTTTACTAATGCGCATGAAACACTACTTTGGTGTACAACATCTCGAGATGCAAAATACACATTTAATTATCAAAATTTAAAAGAGTTAAATGAAGGAAAACAAATGCGTAGTGATTGGTATATACCAATTTGCTCTGGAAAAGAAAGATTAAGAAAAGAAAATAATCAACGATCACATCCTACCCAAAAACCAGAAGCTTTACTATATCGAATTCTTTTAGCTTCAACAAATAAAGGTGATCTAGTAATGGATCCTTTTTCAGGTTCTGGCACAACAGCTGTTGTAGCCAAAAAATTACAACGTAACTTTATTGGTATAGAAAAAGATAAAGATTACGTAGAACTTTCTAAAAAAAGATTAAAAGCAACAAAGGTATTAAATGAAGATGTTGTTACAATTACTAAAAGTAGACGTGATTTACCTAAAGTACCATTTGGTGAATTAGTCGAACAGGGTATTATTCCACCAGGTGCCGTCCTAACAGATAAAAAAGAACGTTTTAAAGCAACAGTAAGTATTGATGGATCATTAAAAATAAAAAATTTATCAGGATCAATACATCAAATGGGAGCAAAAATGCAAGGCCTGCCAAGTTGCAATGGATGGGATTTTTGGCATGTTAAAGATAAATCAAAGTCAATTCTTCTTGATGAAATACGATCAAATTACCGAAAAAATAAACTTAATTAGTATTTTTTTAAATTTTATAAGTATTTGTTATGTCACACGTTGATAAATTCTTGGCATGTAGATCAATAAAGTTAGTGCTCTGGCAATAAAGAAAATGCATAGGGATATCCATAATCCTGTATTTCCAAAACTTGCTATCAAGAAAAAGGAGCTCATAATATAAATAGAAACAGACATGATCATGGCATTGCGAAGCTCTGTTGTTTGCGAAGCACCCACAAAGATACCATCAAATTGAAAACAAAAAGAAGCCGCAAAAGGAATGATAATAACCCAATATGAGTAGGAAAAACTGATCTCTCTTATATCAGGTAAATCTGTCATTGTTATAATATAATAATTTTTGCTCAAGAAAAAGAATACACATATTAACAAGCCAGTAGCACTACTTAAGATAAAAGAATTTTTTATAACATCATTTAATAATTTTCGGTTTTTTGATCCAATAGAGTATCCAACAATCCCTTCTGTTGAAAAAGCATAAGCATCAAGAACATAGGCAGATAACATTATAAAATTAAGTAGAATTGTATTTGCCGCAACAGTTTCCTCACTGATGGAGTTACCAAGATAGGTAAAATAAAGAAAAGAAAATGAAAGGAGAAGAGATCTAATAAATATATTTATATTAATATTAAAAATATTTTTAACTTTATTTACATTAAAAATTTTAACGATACTAAACTCAAGTTTTGTATATTTATTTAATGCAAAAAATGTATAAAATAAAAAAATAATAGTCGTCAGTGTTGAGGCAACTAGAGTACCTAGAGCAACTCCTAAAACATTTAGATTAAAATATAAAACAAAAACTAAACTAAAAATTATATTTGCAATAGAATAAAAACCTACAATAATGCTCGATATTTTTGTTTTTTGTAATCCAATAAACAAACCGGTAATAACAAAAATAGTGAGTTCACCAAATGTAGAATAAATACGAAAATAAAAATAATCTTTAAAATATTTTTTTGTTTCAGATGATAATTCAAAAACAGATAAGGAAAACTGAAGGATATAACCTTGTAAAATAATTAACAGAAAAGAAATAATAATTACGAACACAATATTTCGTAAAAAAATATTTATAATCTCCTCATAGTCATTTGATCCATCTGCTTGCGCCACCATTCCAACTGTTCCAGATCGCAAAAACCCAAAACTTCCAAACAGAATCGAAAAAACACTAGCCGCAATACTTGTTGCAACCAGATAACTAGAATTATCAAGGTTTCCCATTAAGCCGGTATCAACAATAGCCACTAAAGGAATAGCTAAGTTCGCAAAGAAAATAGGGATGGATAATTTAAAAATATTTTGGATGGACGATTTTGAAGACATTTTAAATGGTGTTAAATTTTTTATTATTAAAATTTGATAATATAGTATTTAGCAAAAGACTTAAGTATCAAATTATTCACTATCTTTATTTCATAAATATTATAAAGCTCCAAATACTTAAAAATGCAAATTGGCAAATACAAATACGAGTTTGATTTCTTTAGTTGGATCAAAAAAACTGAACTAGTAGAACTAGATAGTATTAATCCAACTGATGATCCTGTACGTCCAGAACTAAATAGTGAGTTTCGTACATCTAAGGGAAGAAAAATATTTGGTCTAAAATATAAAGATAATATTGAAGGTGTTGTTTGTTTTGCTTTTACAAACGAAATACCTGCTACCATTAAAGAAATGGATCTTATGAGTACGGATGAAGATAAAGCATCTATTCCCGTTGCTTATACTCTATGGTCTTTTAAAAAAGGAGCCGGTAAAAAAATAATGAAAGAATTACAAAAATATTTTAAATCAAAAGAACAATTTGAGAGTATTATTACTATTTCACCACTAACTCCAGTTGCTACTCATTATCATATTCGTAATGGAGCGAGATTAATAAAAATTAATCCAACAACTCAAAATTTTGAATATAAAATATAGGTTTAATCCTCGAATTATTATTTAGAAGATTAATTAACTAATTCAATAAACAAACCGTCAAGAAATTTACCTTTTTGTATTTTTCCATCTTTAAAAGTAATAGTGCCAATACCATCTGGTAAACCGTTTTTCCATTCTCCTGTATAAATGGAGCCATCACTTTTTAAATGCAAAGAACCAATACCGTGCCTTTTACCATCTTTCCAATTTCCATTATAAGAATCTCCACTTTCATAAATTATTTTACCGAAGCCTTCAAAGTTTCCATTCTTAAAATTTCCCTCATAAATATTATTATTAATATCAATATATTTTCCTTTTCCATTAAATACACCGTCAATAAAATAGCCCTCGTAGTAATTACCATTTTTAAAATTTTTTTTACCAAAGCCTTCTATTTTTCCTAAAACAAAGTTCCCAATATACTCGTCACCATTAACCCAAGTTAATTTTCCTTTTCCATGTAATCTATCATTTTTAAATTCACCTACATAATCGTTAAATAAATTTTTATTAAGCCAAATAAATGTACCCTTGCCATTTATTCTCCCATTATTAAACTCTCCCTCATATGTAAATTCTTCACCTATTTTGATAGCACCTGAACAAATATTTTGAGATATGACTTTGTTATTTTCTATTTTGCAACTAGTAAAATTTTCTTTTCCAAAAACAGGAAAAGATATAAGTAAAATAAATATATAAAAATTTAATCTGATAATGTTGCTGTAAATCCTACTTTCCCAACACTCATTTCACAAACCTCGGAACCCGATGCACCTAACCATTCAGCTCCCATACCCTCACTAGTATCAAAAGATAGAGTTGCTTTAGGAGTTACGACTCCAATTGTATATGCAGCGGTAAAAGGATATATAATTTGCATCGTATCAGCTGATGCAGTATCATCCCAAGTAGCAGATTGAGTATTTGAATCAGCACAAATATTAGCTTCATTAGTATGTGTACCTGCTATAGTTCCTACACACCAAGAGGTTGCTCCAGTTGGTCTTCCTGCATGTGTATAAAAACTCCACCAGTAAGTATTTGAACCTGCTCCATCAATATAGGCGCCATTATCTCCTCTTGCATCATACAGCCAAATTACTGTTTCTTCCAGGGTACCTGAAGGAATTGTAATTGTATCTCCTGATACAGATGCATTTGTAACAGAGCTACCATTAGCAGTCTTAGTAGCAGTTGCATCATTTGTGCCTCCTGTATAACAATCAGTGGTACCGTCTTTATCTAAAACAACTCCAGCTAAAGTAAAAGCCCTATTTAGTTTTACTCTCAAGTGAGTATAAGTTGTACCCATTGGTAATCCATCTAGAGGACACCAAGAAGCAACATCTGAACCGGCAGTAACCGCTGCAATATCAACTGTTTTTGATGTATCACAAACTTTTGTATATGTTGCACATTTAGAATCTTCACAAAAGTGCACTTCTTCCATTGTAACTTTATAAACACTAGCTCTACCATTATCTGCTGCAATCAATGATCCTGAATAAAAAATTACTACTAATAAAAAGCTTATAATTATTTTAAAATATTTAATCATAATTATTCTGATGTCCTTGCTATTACAATGCCCGTACCTTCTGACTCAATTATTTGTTTATTTGTTCTTCGAACAATTGATAATAATTCTAAACTCATATCTCCTTTAACAAATGCTGTATCACTAATAAAATCAGTAGAAGCTGTAGGAGTTTCTCTTGCTGGATAAATAAACATTATTTTTGCAAAATTACTTGAACCATCAATATTATTATCATCATAGCCTAGTTCAGCAATAAGATTTGGCGTAAGTGTCATTTCTAAACTATACTTTTCACCTTTTGAGTCTTTAGAATTTTTTATTGCATCCCACTCATAAGATTTAGCAATAATATTTGCCCATGGAATGTATGGTACTTGTCCAATTGCACTGACTTCAATTCCATCTAAAGTTCTTTCAGTATAACTTCCAACAGTTTTACCACCACTAATTCCAGAATAATAATTTCCTATTAATTCAAATGCTGATGTACGAAGCTCAAAACCAACACTAGCTCTTGAATTACCTTCTTCATCATAATCAAAAAAAACATTTGCTCCTGTTAAAGTATTTTTATTGTCAGATAGTTTACGATAACCAATACCTGAATTAATACTCAACCTATTATCACCACGAATTTTTGTATCATTTAATTGTAATTGAACAAATACTGAATCTACGCCAGGATGGTGAGAAATGGGTCTCACTGTAACAATAGAAAATTCAGGTTTGTAATCTTCACCAGCTATGATTTGTACCTGTGTATCTCCTTCACCGTCTAGTACATTTTCAACTGCAGAAGATAGACCGCCGGTAAATTTATCAATTATACTTTTTTTAACTATCTCTTCATCACCAGCATATGCGCTGAAAGATAGAATTAATATGATTAAAAATTTCAGAAAATGCATAATGTTTTTATACTCAAAAATGACAAAAAGTTAAGGAATTATTTCTTCCAATCATCGTTTTTTTTTAAAAATAATCTTGTTATTTAAATATTTAAACTAATTACTTAACAAATCGCTTATAAATAAATAAAATTGGAAATGGCTTACCAAATAAACACTAACTATTCTTTAACTTTTGACGACGTTCTTCTTTCACCTTCCTATTCTGAAATTAAACCTAAACATGTTGATACTTCTATTGCTATTGGAAAAGTAAAATTACATATCCCAATACTCTCAGCTGCAATGGATACAGTAACGGAGAATAAGATGGCTATCAATCTAGGACTAAATGGAGGTCTTGGTGTTATTCACCGCAATATGCCAATTGATAAGCAATCAAGTGAAGTTAAAAAAGTTCATAGTTTTAAAGTAAACCAAAAAAATTTTGAAAATGCTGTAATTAACTCTAAAAAACAAATTGCTGTTGGAGCGGCGATTGGCGTAGAAAATAATGCTTATCTAAGACTTTTAGAGTTATTAAAAGTCTGTGTTGATATTGTTTTTGTTGATGTTGCACATGCACATACAAAAACTACATTAAAATTTATTGAAAAGGCAAAAAAAGTGTTAAAAAAAACACCGCTTATAGTTGGCAATATTGCAACTAAGAAAGCAGCTTCAGATTTAATTAGTGCTGGTGTTGATGCTATTAAGGTGGGAATTGGACCAGGCTCTATTTGTACAACAAGAGTTGTAACAGGTGTTGGTATACCTCAACTATCTGCTGTAATGGATACATTCCAAGTCGCAAAAAAATTTAAAATCCCTGTGATAGCTGATGGTGGTATTAAGACTTCAGGTGATATTGCAAAAGCTATAGCTGGTGGTGCAAGTGCATGTATGATAGGTTCTTTATTTGCTGGCACTGAAGAGTCACCAGGGAAATTATTAACGATCAAAGGTAAAAAATATAAATCATATCGAGGTATGGGATCTGTTGGAGCAATGCAAAAAGGATCTTTTGATAGATACTCTCAAGAAGAAACAAAAAATGCTAAAAAGTTAGTAGCTGAGGGAGTCGAAGGTATGGTTCCATATAAAGGAAAGGTAGAAGATGTAGCTTATCAACTTGTTGGAGGTTTAAAATCTTCTATGGGATATACAGGACATAATACAATCAAAAGAATGCAAGGCAATTGTAAATTTGTCTTTATCTCAAAAGCAGGTGCTCGTGAGAGTAATGTTCACGATGTCATTATGTAATAATGTATCGAATCATCTTTGAATTGATAGAATAAAATAAAAATGAAATCAAAATCAACAAAACATAAGGTATCAATCGTGATGGGTAGTAAATCAGACTATACTACTATGAAAAATTGTGAAAAAATTTTAAAATTACTTAAAATTAATTTTGAAACAAAAATTGTTTCTGCACACCGGACACCAGAGAGAATGTTTAAGTTTGCTAAAGCTGCTGAAGAAAATAATATTTCTATTATTATTGCTGGTGCTGGAGGCTCTGCACATTTACCAGGAATGATTGCATCTTTGACAACCATACCAGTTATAGGGGTGCCAGTAGAGAGTCGTAAATTAAAAGGTTTGGATAGTTTATTATCAATAGTACAAATGCCTAAAGGGATTCCTGTTGGAAGTGTGGCAATTGGTGAAGATGGAGCAACAAATGCAGGATTATATGCAGCTTCCATTATTGCTCTTTCTAATGGAGAAATTAAGAAAAATTTAAAAAAATATAGAAGTAAACAATCAAAAACTGTTAAACAAAATCCATAAGTTATGAATAAAACCACACTTGGAATTATTGGTGGTGGACAATTAGGGAGTTTCTTAGCAGATGCAGCAAAAAAAATTGATGTAAAAACAGTTATTTTAAGTGATGATCCTGATGCACCTGGAAAACACTTCTCTACAAAATTTATCTATGGTGAATATGATGATAAAGTAACTATCAATAATTTTATTAACGAAGTTGATCTTGTAACATATGAATTTGAAAATATTCCATTTACAATATTAAAAAAAATTAATGAAAAGAAAGAAGTTTTACCAAAACCAGAAATAAATAAACTTATTCAACATCGAAAAACAGAAAAAAATTTTCTTAATGAAAATAATATAATAACAACAAAATATGTAACTATTAAAAATGAAAAGGATTTAAATGATAATACTAACTTACTACCGGGACTACTAAAAACTACGACATTAGGATATGACGGTAAAGGTCAGTATAAATTAGAGAGTTTGGAAGATTTAAATAGTGAGATTGATTTTTCAAAAGAATATATATTAGAAAAACTGATTAATATCAAAAAGGAAATTTCTGTTGTTGTTACTCGGTATGAAAAAAATAATTATGAGATCTATGAACCAATAGAAAATGTTCATGAAGATCAAATTCTAAAATATTCAGTAATACCAAGTAACATTTCTGAAGACATATTAAAAAAAACTATGAAGTGGGCAAAAAAAGTCGCAGAAAAGTTAGATTATATAGGAACATTATGTGTAGAATTTTTTATTGATGAAGATGACAATTTATATGCAAATGAAGTTGCTCCCCGAGTACACAATTCTGGACATCTTACAATGAACTCACACAACATCAGTCAATTTGAAAATCATGTACGAGCAGTATGTGGATTAGAAAGAATTGAAACAAAAAAAATATATAACGCAAAAATGATTAATTTAATTGGTGATGATATTACGCTTTATCGAAATAAAACATTTAATGATAATGAATTTTTTTATGACTATTTAAAAAAAGAAATTAAAAATAAAAGAAAAATGGGTCATATAACTATTATTGAAAAATAATTTACGAACTCACATTAAATTGATCAGTTAACTGGGTTACAAGTTGATATTTGTTAGCAACATTAACCAACTCCTCTCCCTCACGAAAAGATTGTTTATCTAATTGTTTATTTGGATTACCACCAGGCCATATCCGCCAACTATCATTATCAACTACATCAGATAAAACTAGAGAATTATCTAATACTTTAAAACCAAGCTCAAACTTAATATCTACTAAATGTATAGGGCCATCAATTGTCTTAATATTTTTCCATTTTTCTTCAATAAACTTGAAGCTTGGAAGAATAATTTCATTTAATGCTATTTCAAGTTTTTCATCAGATAATAATTTTTTTGTTTTCATCAAACTATTTCCAGTAATAGGTTTTTTGGCTGAAAATAATTCCCACTCCTCTCCTGTTTTCACAAAAGGATCAGTAAATACACCCTCTTCCCATTTGCCATCTTTTAAAAATTGTCTTCTAGCTTCACCTTCTTCCATTTGAACAGGTTCTGCAACATGCGGAGGCATTACAACAGCTTCTTTGTGAAATATTTCCCAAACTAAATTTTTAAATTGATGAGGATTGACAACATCTTTAAAAAATTTTTTATTTCTACTTAAGTAACTTCCCCAAGCATAACGTCTAACTACAAATTCTAAAGGAAGCATATTACAGTTATAACTTAAAAGACTATTCGGAGAATCTTGCTCAATAAATGATGTTGCAATACCTGCATGAGATAGCATAATAAATACATTACTTGTTTGTTTTGTCTTTTGAATGCCAATATCTTTAAT
>CACDMT010000006.1 GCA_902553945.1 uncultured Alphaproteobacteria bacterium
TACAATTGGCTCAACATTTGATTTACTTGAAACTTCTTCTGGAAGAGTAATATTAACTTTTCAATCGGAAAAAGAAAGACAGAGACGCTTATTAAGAAGAAAAACTTTCTTATCTTTAGAAAAAAAAACAAACCTTCCAGCAAATAAAATTAAAGAGCTTGAAAAAAAATATTCAAAACAAACCATTCATAAAATTAAAAAAGATGAATGTGAAATTGTAAAGAGTTTACAGATTTCTGGTATAACAAATATATCATTTCCAATATTTGATTATTCTGGATATGCAATTGCTGCATTAACATCACCTTTTTTAAACAGATTACATGGTAATAAAGTAAACATAAAAAAAGCTAGTTCAATAATATCTAAATATTCTTCTAAATTATCTAGTGAACTTGGATATGAAATTAAGAAATAACTAATTTAAATTATTATGAAAAATTTTACAGATAGATTATCAAAATGTTACACAGGAGTAGTTCATGATATTATGCGTGATATGGAATATAAAAATTTCACATTATCTCCTGATATTAAGCCGTGTAAACCAAATCATGTATTAGCTGGTCAAATTTTTACATTAGAAGGACAAGTAGATCAAAATCAAACTCATCATGAGTCACTTTTAGCATGGACAGGATTTTTATCAAAAGCACCAAAAGATAAGGTTATAATATGTCAACCTAATACTAATGAAGTAGCTTTGATGGGAGAGTTATCTGCAGAAACTTTACAACTGAGAGGGATAAGAGGTTATATAGTTGATGGGGGATCAAGAGATATGGATTTTATCTTGAAGATTGATTTTCCTGTTTGGAGCAAATTTTTTACACCAAGAGATGTTGTTAAGTATTGGAAGCCAACAAAGTTTGAGCAAAAAATTAATATTGGTAATGTTGAAATAAATAATAATGATTATGTGTTGGCTGATATTGATGGAGTCGTTATAATTCCACAAAACAATATTGAACAAATTTTAATAAAATCTGAAGAAAAAATTAATTCTGAAAATTTAGTTAGAAAAGCTATTAAAGAAGGAGTAGATCCTCAAGAAGCTTATAAAAAGTATAGTGCTTTTTAAATTATTATTATACTTTTTTTCTTTCAACCAAAAGAATGTGTTCTGAGTAGCTTACGCATTTATTATTTTGATTTTGAACATCACACGCTTCAACTACAATTCCAAATTTAGGTCTTTTTGGATCATCTTTTTTTTCTTTAATTGTTACGATTGTTGTAATTGTATCACCAATAAAAACTGGGTTAGGAAATCTTAATCTATCAAAGCCATATGTGAAAGCCCTTGGATTTATTTGCCCAGCAGTTAGAGCAATTCCTATTGAATGTGTAAGACTAAACTGTGCTACTCTTTTACCAAAAGGACCTTTTTTAGCAAATTCAGCATCTACATGATGAGGAAAAAAATCTCCTGAATGCATTGCGTGCATAACTATATCAGTTTCAGTAATCGTTCTTCCTGGAGTTGTTCTTTTATCTCCAATATTGTAGTCTTCAAAATATTGTTCTACTTCTATCATAATTGGATTTTAATAATTCCATATCTTAATGTCTATCTTTCTAAATTAAAATAGGTATATTAATTGTGAATATAATTTTATGATGAATAAAAAGTATAAAAGAGTTTTTTCAATAAATCTTCAACCTGGACATAGGAACTATACAATAAAAGATTTACAAGACATAAAAGGTAAAAAAAAATTAACTCAAATTCTTGTATCAGATGCTTTAGAGGCTAAGGCAGCAGAGGAGGCGGATATAGACTTAATTCTTGCTAAACCTGATGAAAATGTTCCTTTAATAAGGAAAGCAGCACCAAAAACATTTATGACTGTATCAATTCCTTTTATTAAATATTCATCTAAAGAAGACATTGTTAAAAAAGCATTAGAATTGATTGAATATGGCGCTGACTCTATACATTGTGGTTCTTGGAATTTAAATTTTATGAAATATCTTAACGAATTTAAAATTCCATTCCAAGGGCATGCTGGACTAGTGCCTAGAAGATCTACATGGATAGGTGGCGTAAGGGCGTTTGGAAAAACTGTTGATGAAGCCACTCAACTTTTAAAAGATATTAAAGAAATTGAAGAAACAGGTGCCTGGGGAGTTGAAGTTGAATGTGTCCCAGAAGATATTCTTGGAGAAATAACAAAAAAAACTAAACTTCTTACACTATCTATCGGTGCTGGTAAAAAGAGTGACGTCCAGTTTTTATTTGCTGAGGATATTTTAGGCTGTAGTTCAATCGATACACCAAGACATGCAAAAATGTATGCAAATTTTAATAAAATCAATGCAAAAATTCAAAAAGAGAGAATTAATGCTTTTAAAAAATTTGCTGCAGAAGTGAGATCTGGGACGTTTCCATCAAAAAAACATTCTATTTCTGTTGATAAAAAAGAATTAAATTTATTTAAAAAATTCTTACAAAAACAATAATGACAATATAATTTTCTAAAAATATTGTTATTTATATATAAAAGTACTATTTACATTGTATGGATAAAGAAGAATTAGTTGACGCTCGTGGCGGTTGGACTCCAGGCAAATTAGAATATAAACCATTATTCGCATTTCCTCCAAAACCTATTGCTCTAATTAAGTGGCTTTTTAATTATCCAGATGGATTTATTTTTCCATGGGCTGCAATTCATTTCACAATTGCTTTGCTTTGTTATTATTTTTTAGTTCCTTCATTTGAAGTTTTGTCAAATTTTAGTTTTAGCTGGATATCAATAATTTTTATTAAAAACTTTTTAGTTTTATTTGTATATACAGGTTTATGGCATTTGCATTTACATACAAATAATTCTCAAGGAGACAAATTTCGATTTAACTTAAGGCCACTCTCAAAAGGTAAACAATGGTTTTTTGGAACTCAAACAAGAGAGAATATGTTCTTTAGCTTATTTAGTGCAGTCCCTATATGGACTGCATACGAATGTTTAATGTTATGGTGTTTTGCTAATGACTACATGCTATTTCCTATAAAGGATTGGCTTTCGAGTCCTTACGTAGCTATATATTGTGTTTTTTTATTTATATTTATACCAATAATCCAACACGTTCACTTTTATTTTATTCATAGATTAATACATTGGAAGCCTCTCTACGATCATATACATTCTTTCCACCATAAAAATGTAAATGTAGGTCCTTGGTCAGGACTCTCTATGCACCCTGTTGAACACTTGCTATATATAAGTACAATTCTTGTACATTTTTTTATACCGTCAACACCTTTACATTTTGTTTATCAAGGATTGCATACATGTCTTGGAGCTCAAAAAGGACATACCGGTTATGAAAGACTTGTCATTGATCCTAAAACTGGCAAATCTATTCCATCAGCAGGATATTTTCACTACTTACATCATAAATACTTTGAATGTAATTATGGTGAATTAACAAGCCCTCTTGATAAATGGTTTGGATCTTTTCATGATGGAACAAAGAAAACTCATGAAAAGTTATTTAAAAGTAATACTACTGCTTAATAGTTTACATTAACAAATTTGGAAGCAGCATACTTATTATGGGAAAATAAGTTATTAATAAAAGTGCTATTATTGTTGCAAGAATGAAAGGATAACCTTCTTTAATATAATCTTCAATTTTCACATTACTTATCGAACAAGTAGTAAACATTAAAGTTCCAACGGGTGGAGTCGCACCTGCAATAGATAAATTTAAAATTATTATTATTCCAAAGTGTACCGGATCAATTCCAAATGATTTAGCTATAGGTACTAATATTGGTGTAAGTAAAATAAGAGCAGCAGTACCTTCAACAAACATTCCTAATATAAGAAGAAAAATATTAATAATTAATAAAAGTATTATTGGATTGCTTGATATTTCAGTCATAAATTCTGCTAATATTATTGGTATTCTCTCCCATGTAAGATAGTAACCAAAAGATGATGCTGCGCAAATTATTAATAGAATTACGCTGGTAGCTATTACACTTTCATTAATAACTATTGGAACTGATTTTAATTTCAATTCTTTATGAACAAAGAAACCAATAAATAATGAATATGCAACGGCAATTGCTCCAGCTTCTGTAGGAGTGAATACTCCAAATCTAATACCTCCTACGATAATAATAGGTATTAATAATCCGAAGAAAGCTTCATAACTGGCTTTAATAATCTCTTTAGCACTAGCTTTTTTCATTCTGCTGGGTGCATATTTGTATTTTATGGACATAAATCTAACAGTTATCATTAATAGTAAACTTAAAAGTATACCTGGAATTATTCCTGCTAAAAATAATTTACCAATAGATGTTCCACTAATGAACCCATATAAAACTAAAGCAATTCCAGGAGGTATTATTGCAGCGATAATTGCTGAACAAGCTGTTATTGATGCCGAAAATCCAGCTCCATAATTTCTTTTAGTCATTTCTGGAACAACAATTTTACTTTGCATTGCAGCATCTGCATTTGCTGAAGCAGACATACCACCCATGAGTGTACTCATTAAAATATTAATTTGAGCAAAACCGCCAACTAGATGTCCAACTAATACATCAGCTAAATTCATTATTCTTCTTGTTATTCCAGAGTGATTCATAATTACACCTGTCATGATGAAAAAAGGTACTGCAAGCAAAGGAAAAGATAAAGTTGGAGAAATTAACCTTTGTACAAATATGTAAGTTGGTATTCCACCATCTAATACAAAAAAACTCAAGGCACCTATCGCAATAGAGAATGCAACAGGAACTCTTATACATAGTAATATAAAAAAAATAATTATAGGTAAAAATATCATTTAAATACTTTTTGAATTGATCTTATAATTATGCTTGTAAAAAAAATTACCACAGGAAGATCTACGTAACTAAAAGGTATTCTTAATATAGCCGTAGGCTTATTATATGCAGTAATAGTAAATTGAATTGATAAATATAAAACAAAAAGAAAAAAAACTGCAAGAATTAAATTTTTCATAAAATCAGAGACAACTTTAAGTTTATTTGGAAAAAAATTGTAAACCAAATCCAAATGAATATGCTTGTTATTTTTCCATGCAGCTGCAGCTCCTAAAAAAACTGTCCAAGTAAATGAAATAGTTGCAATTTCATTTGACCAAGCTATTGGATTATTAAGAACATATCTACTTATTACTCCATAGAAAGCAGATAAAACAACAATTGTTATAGCAATTGAAGCAAGCAGTTCTTCAAAATATTTAATTATAAATTTCATTATTAATAAAGTTGCTGAAATTTATTCAGCAACTTTTTTAAAAAAATATTATTTAAGTATTGCAGATACTCTTTCGTGTAGTCCATCAGACCACTCGGGAAAAGCATTATAAGTTGGTGCAGTTGCATCTTGAAAAGCAGCCATATCTATATCACTAGCTCTAACAAAAGATACACCCTCTGATTGAAGTTGTTTAATTAAACCTTCTTCACCTTCAAGTGTTAATTTTGTTAAATATTTTCCTGCATTAATTGATTCTTCTAAAATAATATTTTGAAGATCACTTGGCATACCATCAAATATTTTAGCATTAATTATTGGAGCAACAAAAGCTTTAAAATGACCTGTCATTGAAATAACTTTTCTTTGTTCATAGAGTTTTGCACCTATAATCGAGGCTATTGGTGCCTCAGCTGCATCAACTAATCCAGTTGATAAAGCTCCGTATACCTCAGCCCATGCAACTTGAGTGCCCTTAGCACCCATAGATTTGAAAGTTTCAACCCACATTACGTTAGGTGGAACTCTTATAGCTACATCTTTCATATCATCAGGATGTCTAACTTCCTTATTGGTAATTATATGTCTTGCACCAAATAACCAATTGAAAGCTGTAACTTTCAAATCACTTGCTGCAGTTAAATTATCAATAGTTTCAGCATACCAATCTGACTTTAATATTTTATCAAAGTCATTAACATCTGCTAATAAATATGGGCCATTTAAGACACCTATATCAGGATAATAATCTGAAAGATAACCTGCATCAGCAATTGTCATCACCATTGCACCATTTTTAACTTGTTCATAGACTTCTTTATTAGTTCCTAAAACAGCACCACCAAAAACATCTATTTCTATTCTTCCACCAGATCTATCTTCTATATTTTTTGCCATATATCTCATTGCATCTAGAAGTGGTTCAGTATCTGCACTTACAGTACCAAATTTAAAATTATAATCTGCAGCAAGAATTGATTTTGTTGCTGTCAAAGAAATTACCAAAGAAACTATAAGCTTAATAAATAATTTCATTTTTCCTCCCTTTTTTTATCATTCACTAACAAATATACATTGATAATGATGATTTGTAGTATTAGACTATCACGGATTTATATATGAAGAAAGAATTTAAATATGAACCTACAGTTGGGATTGAGAGTACAAATCCTAAGGATATGCCAAAAGATCATTCAGATATTCCCGTTTGGAACGCTGAAAATTGGTTTTATGAAGACGTTATAATAGATCATAAAATAAGATCTCTTAGAAGAACAATATCTGAAGGTGAAGCAATGCAATTTAATATGATGGTTGTTGATATGCATCCATATGTTGCAGATGAACACTTTGCTACAAAAGAAGGTTTATTTAATAAAAGATTAGTTGCTGGAGCTATGGTATTTTCTTATGGGTTGGGTTTAGTTGCAACTAACTGTGTAAATTCATTTAGTTATGGTTATGACAAGTTAAGATTTATAAAACCAGTTTTTATTGGAGATACTATATATTCTATAAGAACTAATATGGAAAAAAGACCAAAGTATCTCAAGATGGGTCTAGTTAGAACAAGTTATGAAGTTTTTAAAGGTGAAGGAGAATTAGTTTTATACTGCGAACATTTGCATTCTGTTAAATATAAAGATCCAGAAAAGTTTGCGGATAAAGCTGAGGTAAAAAAATAAAAATGCATCAACTCAAAGGAATAGCCTGGGACCACCCTCGGGGATTTGATCCAATGGTTGCAACAGCTAAAGCTTATCAAAAAAAAAATCCTGAAATTGAAATAATTTGGGAAAAAAGACCTCTTCAAGCTTTTGCTGATAGACCTATAGAAGAAATGGCATTTGATTATGACTTAATGGTTATAGATCATCCTCATGTTGGAGAAGCTTCAAGAAAAAATTTAATTTATGAATTTAATAAGAATGAAAAATTTAATGAAACACTTAAAATTTTAGAAAAAAATAGTGTCGGACTTTCACATCAAAGTTACAATTTTAATAACAATCAATATGCTTTAGCTATTGACGCAGCTGCACCTGTAAGTGCTTATAGAAAAGATCTTATAGAAACCCCCCCTTTAACTTTTGAAGAAACAATTAAATTAGCAGAAAAATCAAAAGTTATTTGGCCTATTAAGCCAGTTGACTCAATTTCTTGTTTTAACTCAATTGCTGCAAATTTGAATAATCCCATAAATAAAATTCCACAAAAATTTATTGAAATGGATTTAGCAAAAGAGATTTTAAAAATGATGAAAAAATTATCAGAATTGGTTCCAAGAGAATGTCTTTCTATGAATCCTATCAATGTTTTAAATATTATGTGTAATTCTGATGATTTTAATTTTTGTCCTCAACTTTATGGTTATTCAAATTATTCTAGAAAAGGATTTGGTAAATCAATTGTAAATTTTGCAAATATGATTTCATTTGATGGAGATGAAAGTAATTGTAAAGGTTCGCAAATTGGAGGAACAGGTTTAGCAATTTCTAAAAGTACAAAAAATCTTGATATAGCTTTGGAATATTCTTTCTGGGTTGCTTCTCAAACTTGTCAATCTGATTTATACTACACTTCTGGAGGCCAACCAGGCCATTTAAAAGCTTGGCAAAATGAACAGATAAACAATGATTGTGAAGATTTTTTTAGCAATACATTGAAGACACTTCAAAAAAGCTGGCTTAGACCTCGATATGATGGTTATATGTATTTTCAAGATAAAGGAGGAAGTTTAATTAATTCTTTTTTAAAAGATGAAAGCAATTTAGAGATGACTTTGGATAATTTATTAAAAGAATTTGAAAGGAGTTTTAGTGTCAACATCTAATAAACCTCTGGAAGGAATTACTGTTCTTGAGTTTAGTCAATTCTTATCAGGACCAGCTGCAGGATTAAGATTATCAGATCTTGGAGCTAAAGTAATTAAAATTGAAAGACCCGGAAGCGGTGATTTATGTAGAACACTATATTTAAGTGACACTGATTTGGGCGGTGATAGCACACTATTTCACGCAATAAATAGAAATAAAAAAAGTTTTGCAGCAAATCTTAAAGACCCTAATGATATAGAAAAAATAAAAAAATTAATTTCTAAAGCTGATATAATTACTCAAAATTTCAGACCCGGTGTAATTGAGAGAATCGGTCTTGATTATGAAAATGTTAGAAAAATTAATCCTAAAATTGTTTATGGCAGTATCAGTGGTTATGGAAATAAAGGACCTTGGAAAGATTTACCTGGGCAAGATTTATTAGCTCAATCTAGATCTGGATTAGTTTGGTTAAATGGAAATGGAGGCGAAGCTCCAACACCAATGGGTTTAGCAGCAGCTGACATGTTGGCCGGACATTATATGGTAGAAGGTATTTTAGCATCCTTGATAAAATCATTAAAAACTGGTGAAGGTAGTTTAGTTGAAACAAGTTTGATGGAGGCATTATTAGATTTTCAATTTGAAGTTTTGACAACTTATTTAAATGATGGCAACAGAAAACCTGTTAGAAGTTCATATAATAATGCTCATGCTTATTTGTCAGCTCCATATGGAATATATAAAACGAAAGATAGTTTTATTGCAATCGCAATGACACCTGTTCCTAACTTAGGAGAACTTTTAGGATTAGAATCAATTACTAATTTTACTGATCAAAAAGAATGGTTCACTAAAAGAGATGAAATAAAAAAACTCATAGGAGAATGGTTAATAAATGAAACTACTGACCATTGGTTAAGTATTTTACAACCTGCTGATATTTGGTGTGCAGAAGTTTTAGAATGGGATAAAATGATAGAAAATGAAGGTTTTAAAATATTAGATATGTTCCAGAGAATTAAAAGATCAGACGGTTTAAATATTCAAACTTTAAGATGTCCAATTAGAATAAATAATGAAATTTTTAAATCAGATATAGCTGCGCCTCTAGTAGGTCAACATAATGATGAAATTATTAAGGAGTATCAACTCTGAAAATAACTGATATTGAAATACGGATGTGTCGTCACAGTGAGCCAGTGATGAAAGACTCAGAAATGAGAGATGGAAATAAATCTGATTTAGAATTTTTAGTTATATCATTTAATACTGATGAAGGATTAACATCATCCTCTTTTGGTTTTGCTGGAAGAGGCGCTGAAATGGCAGGAGAAATAGCTAAAAGTATTTTTCGCCCTTTTTTTTTAGGAAAAGATCCTGACTTTCGAGAACTTCATTGGCATGAGTATAGGATGGCAGATAGATGGTGGAACCACGCGCCAATTTATAGCTATGGACCCTTTGATATAAATTGCTGGCTTTTATCATCAATGAAAGCAAATCAACCTCTATACAAATATATTGGCGCTTATCGAGACAAAGTCCCAATTTATGGAAGTTCACTTGTACATAAAAATCCTGAAGATTATGCCAAAGAAGGTTTAGAATATAAGAAAAGAGGATTTAAAGGTTACAAATTACACCCACCAGGTAAGTATGAATTTGATTTAGAAGCTCACAAGAAAACAAGGGAAGCTGTTGGACATAATTTTAATTTAATGAGTGATCCAGTTGCACCCTACACATTTGAACAAGCTTTGAGATTTGGGAGAGAGTTAGAAAAATTAAATTATTATTGGTATGAAGAGCCTTTATATGATGAAAATTTTCATAATTTAAGGGAGTTAACAAGAATTCTTGATATTCCTGTAATTGGAACTGAAGTAATTGCTAAACATCCTTATAGTGTTGCAGAATGCATTTCTACTAGAGTAGTTGATATGGTTAGAGCAGATGTTTCATGGAGTGGGGGTATAACAGCTACATTAAAAACTGCTCATCTAGCAGAAAGTTTTGGAGTTCAATGTGAAATTCACACAGCGATTTATCACCCACTAGAATTAGTTAATTTACACTGTTGTGCAGCAGTAAAAAATTCTGAATTTTTTGAAGTTTTAGTTCCATATGAATATTTTAATTTTGGCTTGAAAGAGTCTATTAATGTAAAAGATGGATATGCTCATCTTCCAAATAAACCAGGCCTAGGTATTGAACTGGATTGGGATTTTATTGATAATACAACATTTAAAAAATACTAAATGACTAAAATTATAAATTTCACTGTAGAAGATGTGCGTTTTCCAACATCTAAAGATTTAACGGGTTCTGATGCAGTTCATACTGATCCTGATTATTCTGCAACATATGTAACTGTTTATACATCTGATGAAAAATTAAAAGGTTACGGCATTGCTTTTACCATTGGTAAGGGCAACGATATAGTTGCTGAATGTATAAAGCATTTTTTTCCAACGTTTGTTGGAATGACAATTGATGAATTAGAAAATGAAATTGGAAATCTATGGTTTAAATGTGTTGATCATAGTCAACTGAGATGGTTAGGGCCTGAAAAAGGTGTTGTTCATATGGCTGTTGCTGCAATTTTTAATTCTCTTTGGGATTTAATTTCTAAAAAAAATAATAAACCACTTTGGAGATTTATTGTTGATAGTAAACCCGAAACAATAATGAAATGGTTAACTTTTAAAAATATTGAAGATGCCTTAACTAAGGATGAGGCTTATAAGATTTTAAGTGAAAGTCAAAATTATAAAGAAAATAGAATAAAAATTATTTTAGAAGAGGGCTATCCTTCATATACTACTGCCGCAGGTTGGCTGGGCTATTCTGACGAAAAAATAGTTAAATTGTGTGAAAAATATATTTCTATGGGTTGGAAACATTTTAAGATTAAAGTTGGTTTAGATTTAGAAGCTGATGTTAGAAGATTAAAATTAATAAGAGAAACAGTTGGTAATGATTGCTATATAATGGTTGATGCAAATCAACAATGGAGTGTTGAACAATCTATTAAACATATAAACGCTTATAAAGAATTTAATTTATTATTTGTTGAGGAACCAATAAGTCCAGATGATATTTTAGGATTTGTTAAGATAAAGAAAGCTATAGGAAATATAAATTTAGCCACTGGTGAAGCTTGTGGAGGTAGAGTAATGTTTAAGCAATTTTTGGAATCTGGAGCTATGAACATCTGTCAAATTGATAGTTGCCGATTAGGAAGCATAAATGAAATTTTAACAGTTTTATTAATGGCACATAAGTTTAACGTGCCCGTATTTCCTCATGCAGGTGGTGTGGGTTTATGTGAATATGTACAGCATTTATGTATGATTGATTACGTATTAATTAATGGAAAAAAAGATACAAAGTTTGTTGAATATTCTGATCAATTGCATGAACATTTTATTTATCCATGCAATATTTTTAATGGAAATTATATGCCCCCTCTTGATCATGGATATTCTATTGAAATGAGGGAAAACTCTGTTAATGAGTTCTCTTTCCCTAATGGAAATTATTGGAAGAATAATAAATGAGACTAAAGGATAAAAAAATTATTGTAACAGCTGCTGCTCAGGGAATAGGTAGATCAACTGCATTAAGGTTCATTAATGAAGGTGCTAATGTAATAGCAACTGACATAAATGAAGAAAAACTAATAGACTTAAAAAAAGAAAATTCAGAAATAGAAATAAAAAAATTAGATGCAACAGATAAAGACTCTGTTGGGTTATTCTGTTCTTCAATTACTGATATTGATATTTTATTTCATGCTGTAGGTTTTGTTCATCATGGAGCCTTACTAGATTGCGATGATAAAGAGTTTTTTAGATCAATAAATGTTAATATTTACTCTGCATATTTAATGAGTTATAATTTACTTCCAAAAATGCTTAAAAAAGGCAAAGGTAACATAATAATTGTTTCTTCTGCAGCCTCTAGTGTTAAAGGTGCTCCAAATAGATTTATATATGGTACAACCAAAGCTGCATTAAATGGATTTGTAAAAGCTTTGGCTATAGATTATGTTAAACAAGGCATAAGGTGCAATGGAATTTTACCAGGAACAGTTGAAACACCTTCTTGGCAAGGCAGAGTAAATATGGCAGATAATCCAAAAAAGGCAAAAGAAGATTTTATTGCTAGACAAGCTATGGGTAGATTAGCACAACCAGAAGAAATTGCATCACTTGCAACCTATTTAGCTAGTGATGAATCAGATTTTGTTACAGGTACTTTAAATTTAATAGATGGAGGATGGACTTTATAATGAAAACACTAAGATATAGAATTGGAAATGATGTTAAGCCAGGAATTTTAGACAAAGATGGAAATATTCGTGATGTTTCTAGTTTAGTACCTGATTGGGATAACGAAAATGTTACAGTTGAAAAATTAAATGAAATTAAAAATGTTAATATTAATTCTTTACCTTTAGTTGAAAATAATGATGGTTTTGCACCTTGTGTTTGTAAAAAAAGTGTTGGTAAATTTATATGTATTGGATTGAACTATTCTGATCATGCTGAAGAAACTGGACAAAAAGTTCCTCCAGAACCAATTATTTTTTCAAAAGCAACAAGTTCAATAATTGGCCCTAATGATAATATTGAAATTCCTAGGAAATCAGTAAAGTCTGACTGGGAAGTAGAACTTGGAGTTGTTATAGGCAAAGAAGCAAAATATATTTCTGAAAATGATTCTCAATCTCACATTGCTGGATATTGTGTAATAAATGATTTAAGTGAAAGAGAATTTCAAATTGAGCATTTTGGACAATGGGTTAAAGGTAAATCTTGTGACACTTTTGGACCCATTGGACCATATTTAGTAACAACAGATGAAATACCTGATCCGCAAAATTTAAAAATGTGGTTAGATGTAAATGGTAAAAGAATGCAAGATGGATCAACAAATACAATGATTTATGGAGTTAATTTTATCATTAGTTATTTAAGTCAATTTATGTCTTTACAACCAGGAGATATTATTTCTACTGGTACTCCTCCAGGTGTAGGAATGGGAATGAATCCCCAAGTTTTCTTAAAAGCAGGTGATGAAATACATCTAGGTATTGAAGGTTTAGGAGAGCAAAATCAAAAAACAGTTTCAGCTTAATGATTGGCAGTATAAATAATTGTCACAATGTTAAAGATTTTAGAAAATTAGCTAAAAGAAGATTACCTGGACCTATATTCCATTATATTGACGGCGCTGCTGATGATGAAATTACTTATCGTAGAAATACAGAAGCTTTTGACAAATGTGATTTAGTTCCAAATGTATTAAGTGGTGTTGATAAAGTTGATATGTCAACAACAGTCATGGGCCAAAAATTAGATATGCCTTTATATTGTGCACCTACTGCGCTTCAAAGATTATTTCATCATGAAGGTGAGCATGCTGTTGCAAAAGCAGCAGAAAAACATGGAACAATGTTTGGTATTTCTTCACTTGGAACAGCTGGTATAGAAGAAATTTCAAAACTTGTAAGTAGTCCTAAATTATTTCAGCTATATGTTCATAAAGATAAAGGATTAAATGCTGCATTAATTCAACAATGCAAGGAATCAAATTTTGAAGCAATGGCAGTAACAGTTGATACAGCTGTAGGCGGTAATCGTGAAAGAGATTTATATACTGGTTTTACAATACCTATGAAACTAAAATTAAATAGTATTTTTAGTTTTGCATTTCATCCAATGTGGGCATTAAATTATTTTATAAAACCTAAATGGGAATTAAGTAATTTAAAAGATCATATTAGTGAAGGAACTAAAGTTATGACTACTATTGGTGATTATTTTACAAAAATGCTTGATAATTCAATGAGCTGGAAAGATGTTGAAAATATTAATAAGGAATGGGGAGGTCAATTCGCAATAAAAGGTGTTATGTCTGTAGAAGATGCAAAGAAAGCCGTAGATGTTGGAGCTACAGCTATAATGATTTCAAACCATGGAGGAAGACAACTAGATGGATCCAGATCTCCTTTTGATCAACTAGCTGAGATAGTTGATGCAGTTGGTGATAAAATAGATGTCATTTGTGAAGGGGGGATTAGAAGAGGTACACATGTTCTAAAGGCACTTTCTTTAGGAGCAAAAGCTTGCTCAGGCGGAAGAATGTATCTTTATGCTCTAGCTGCTGGTGGTCAAAAGGGAGTTGAAAGAAGTTTAACAAATTTAAGAAACGAAATTGAAAGAGATATGAAGCTAATGGGAGTTTCAAATATCCAAGAATTAACCAGAAAAAATCTAAGATTCAGATAAATTAACAATTTTTTGAAAAAAATTATTTATTCTTATTAAATTTTATTTTAGAAATTTTGTTATGAATGAAGAAATTGAACCAATCTTAATTGGCGAGGTAGATGATATTGAAGTGGGTTCAGTAGAAAATTTTGAATACGAAGATATCAATTATTCCATATTCAGACTTGAGTCTGGTTTTTTTGCCACACAAGGCAACTGCACTTGTGCTGAAAGAACTTTGTTAAGTGAAGCAGATGTTGAAGGTGAAGAGTTAGAATGCCCAAGTTGCGGAAATACTTTTAGTATAGTTTCAGGTGATCCAATTTCTGATTTGGAACAGAGTACATTAAGAATTTATGAAGTTACTGAAGAAGATGGAAATCTTTATCTAAATCTTTAAAAATTTAAATTACTAAGATTAACGATATTTTTTTTATTTAACTCTTTTATATTTTTTAAGTAATTAAAAACATTCATACATGATTCAATCGACATTCTTTTCCTGCATTCGAGAGTCAGAGCTGCATTATGAGGTGTTAAAATAATATTTTCTTGTTTAAATAATGGATGATCTTTAATTGGTGGTTCAGTTTCAAAAACATCTAAACCTGCACTATTAATTTTATTATTTTTAAGAGCATCAAAAAGTGCTTTTTCGTTTACAATTCCTCCACGTGCTGTGTTAACTAAAATTAAGTTTTTTTTGAAAAGATTAAAATCATCAAAGTTTATAAAATTTCTAGTTGAGTCATTAAGAGGAAGATGTATGCTTATATAATCTGCTAATTCAAAACCTTCTTTCTTTTTAATTGGATTGCATTTTTTATTTTTTATAATATCATCTGATACATAAGGGTCGTGAATATAAACTTCCATGTCAAATCCTAAACATCTTTTTGCTAATTCTTGTCCAATTCTTCCAAATCCTAAAATTAAAATCTTTTTTTTATAAAGTTCAAAAAAATTAGGTAATTGCGATTTATTTTTGAAATTTCCAGATTTTACTAACCTATCAGATAAATGAATATTTTTTGTAAGGTATAAAAACATAGTCATAACATGTTCTGCAACACTTACAGCATTAGAAGTCCCAGTTATTGCAAGAGCAATATTATTTTTCGATATATAATCTGAGTCAACATTATCATAACCAACACCATGTCTTGAAACGATTTTTAGTTTTCTACATTTAGACAATATTTTTGATGTTAAATTTGCTGTTCGGATTACTATACCGTCGACATCAGAGAGATTTTTAATTAGATAGGCTTCTTCAAAATTCTCTATTTCAAAATTTTCGATATTGTTTTTTTCAAAAATTGTAAGCCCATCGGGATGTATTTTGCCCATGATTGCTATTTTCATAAACTATTCCTATAATCTAAATAAAATAAAAAATAAATTGTTTAACTCTTTAAAATAATTCATATTGTAATAAGATCATATTTAATAAGATGGAGAAATAATGAAAACTGTTCAATTGTCTTGCTCACATGCACTGATAAAATATTTGATAGCCCAAAAAACTATAATTAATGGCAAAAAAGAACCATTATTTCCAGGAGCTTTCGGTATTTACGGACATGGTAATGTTGCTTGTATTGGACAAGCAATGGAAGAATATCAAAAAGAAATCCCTGGATATAGAGGTCATCATGAACAAAATATGGCCTTAACTGGAATTGCGTATTCTAGAGCAATGAGAAGAAAACAAATTTTTGTAGCTACATCCTCTGTTGGTCCTGGTGCTACAAATATGGTTACGGCAGCTGCAGTAGCATTAAGTAATAGACTTCCAATTTTATTACTTCCTGGTGACACTTTTTCAAGTCGCTTTCCAGATCCAGTATTGCAACAAGTAGAAAATTTTAATTCACCCTCAGAAACCCAAAACGACTCTTTTAAGGCAGTTTCTAAATATTTTGATCGTATAACACGACCAGAGCAAATATTATCATCACTTCCACAAGCTATTAATACCATGCTAGATCCAGCAGATTGTGGTCCAGCAGTTATTTCTATGTCTCAGGATGTACAAGGTGAAGCATACGACTATCCGGAAATTTTTTTTGAAGAAAAAATCCATGAAATTAGAAGAATACACCCTGATCCAAATCAAATTAAACAAGCTGCAGAAAAATTAAAAAAATCCTTACAACCAATTATAATTTCTGGAGGAGGTGTTCTTTATTCTGAAGCAGAAAAAGAAATTTCAGATTTTGCTAAAAAACATAATATACCTGTTACGGCAACAGTTATGGGTATTGGTTGTATGAATAAAGAAGATCCTTATTATATTAGTGCAATAGGTTGTTTGGGTGAAGGATCATCAAATAATCTTGCAACTGATACAGATTTAGCTTTAGCAGTTGGAACTAAGTTGGGTGATTTTACAACAGGATCATGGACTAACTTTGAAAATGAAAATTTTCAACTTGTCTCAATTAATACTTCAAGGTTTGATACTACAAAACATAGAGCAACACCTGTTGTTAGTGATGCTAAGATTGGATTAATTGAATTATCTAAAGTTTTGGGTGATTGGAAAGCTCCAAACAGTTGGTATAAAAAAGCTGTTGATGAGAGAAACACTTGGGACTCTTATGTAGTAAAAGCAAGTGGACCAACAAATCAAGAATTACCTTCTTATGCACATGCAGTTGGAGCAGTTTATAGAAATTCAGATCCCTCTGATATTGTAGTCACTGCTGCCGGTGGTTTAGTTGGTGAAGTTGTTCAGATATGGAAGCCAAAACAACTAAATACATTTGAAACAGAATGGGGGTTTAGTTGTATGGGATATGAAATATCTGGAGCATTAGGCATTAAGATGGCTAAACCAGATCAAGACGTAATTGTATTTGTTGGAGATGGATCTTATCTTTTACAGAATAGTGATATCTATAGTTCTGTTATTTATGATAAAAAACTTATTATAGTTGTATGTGATAATGGCGGTCATATGGTTATTAATCGTTTGCAACTTGCAAAAGGTGGAAAAGAATATCTTTGTAATTTAAGAGCAGCAAGAGCATCAGATATTAAATTTGTAGATTTTGAAGCACATGCAAAAAGTATGGGTGCTAATGCAGAAACTGTAAAGTCAACCTCAGAGCTTGAAGCTGCATTTAAAAGAGCTAAGGAATCAGATAAAACCTATGTTATTTCTATGCTTACACATGGATATGAATGGTTAGATGGCACAGCTTTTTGGGAGAGTCCAACACTTGAAATTCATTCAACTGAAGAAAACAAAACTGCTTATAAAGAATTTAAAGAAGGTAAAAATAAGCAACGAAAAGGTGTTTAAATTGTTTTTTGGATAGTTATAATAAAATTTCTAAATATGATAAAGAGACTCTTAATAAATAACTTAATTACTTTTTCAATTATTATAATTTCTATTGTTTTTTTCTTCTATTCTTATTTTTTTGCATCAGTAGTAAGAACAATTGCTGAAGATGAATTAATAAAAAAAGGTTTTGATCCAGTTTCATACGTAGAGGAAATTTGGTATTCAAAAATTATTCCAACTATTAGTAATGATAGTGAAGAAATTACTTTTATATTAGATGAATTATTTTCAAATAAAGAATTAGCAGAAGAAAAATATGGTCATAGATCTGGAACAGGAAGTTATAGTTTTATGGTTAATGGAGAAGCGGAAATTATTTCTCTCAATAAAGAATCAAGAGTTGGTACTCTTGAATTAAAGCTTAGCAAAGAATATGATGCTCAAATTTTTATAACTATTGGCCCAGTTATAAAAAAAGATTCAGTTAGAGATGCTGTAAAATTTATCAAATTTAATGATTTTGTTAATCAATTGGATTTTGCCGGCGTTTCTAGAATCATTAAAACTAGAGTTATGAATGAAATAATTGGACCTTTAAATCTCAACAATATTGTTGGAAAGCAAATTAGTTTTGAAGGAGCAATAACTTTTGATAGAAATGATAAAATTTTTATCACACCCACTATGCTTGATCTAGGTAATTAAATCATGGAAAAGATTTTAGAGGCTAAAAATATAAGTAAACAATATCCAGGTGTCGTTGCATTAGATGATGTAAGCTTTAATGTTTATAAAGGTAAAGTAAACGTTTTAGTTGGAGAAAATGGTGCTGGCAAATCTACATTAATGAAAATACTTTCTGGAGTTGAAAGACAATCTTCAGGTGAAATTTACCTAAATAATAAGAAGCTTAATATTTTTTCAACTAATGATGCAGAAAAAAATTCTATAGGAATTATTCATCAAGAATTAAATTTATTTCCTAATTTAACTGTCCATGAAAATATTTTTATGGGTCATGAAATATTGGATAGATATAAAACAATAGATACTAAGCAACAAATTAAAATTACAAATGAACTTTTATCAAAACTTAATCAAGACATAGATGCAAAAACATTAGTTGAAAGTTTAAGAATTGGACAACAACAAATTATTGAAATTGCAAAAGCATTGGCAAAAAAAACTAAAATTTTAATTATGGATGAGCCAAGTTCTGCATTAAGCAAAAAAGAAGTTTCTGTTTTATTTAATGTTATAGAAGAATTAAAAAAACAAGAAGTAACAATTATTTATATTTCACACAAACTTGAAGAGATAATGCAAATTGGAGATGTAATAACAATTTTAAGAGATAGTAAATTTATATGTGAAGAATTAATTAATAAAATTGATATACCTTGGATAACTGAAAATATGGTTGGTATGAAAAGCTTCGAAGCTGTTAATACACAAAAGGTTAAAAAAGGTCCAAAAATAATTGAATTAAAATCCATAAGTCTAAAGAAGAAGGAGTCTGAAGAATATATTTTAGATGATGTTAATTTTAATTCAAGTTCTGGCGAAATTTTGAGTATTTATGGCCTGATGGGAAGTGGCAGGACAGAATTATTGGAAATAATAATGGGATTAAACAAAGACTTTCAAGGAGAAATTTATCTTGAAGATAAAATATTAAAAGCTTCAAGTATTTCGGAAAGAATAAGTGATGGTATAGTTCTTGTTCCAGAGGATCGTCAAGGTCAAGGTTTAGTTCAATCACTGTCTATTTTATCCAACACACTATTATCAAAGATATCAAGAAGATTTAAAGATTTTTATCTTAATGCAAAGTCAGAAAAAAAAATAGTTACTAAAGCAATAGAGTATTTGGGAATCAAGGTCTCAAATTATAATAATGTTATTACTTCACTAAGCGGTGGGAATCAGCAAAAAGTCGTCATCGCAAAATCTTTAGAAACTGAACCAAGATTGCTTATGTTAGATGAGCCAACTAGAGGTATAGATATTGGTGCAAAACAAGAAATTTTTTATATAATGAAAAAATTAGCTGAAAAAGGTTTATCTATAATATTTGTTTCATCAGAAATAAAAGAAGTTTTAGCTGTTGCAGATAGGGTTATTGTTTTGGCAAAAGGAAAAATAAATAAAGAATTAATGGGTGGCGAAATTACTGAAGATAATTTAGTTAAATATTCACAGGGATAATATTATGAAGGGTATGACAATCAAAGCGGCTTTATTTAAATTAAGAGCATTTATAGCATTAATTTTTATATTTTCTTTTTTTGCTTTTACAGCTGATGCGTTTTTATCATCAACAAATCTTATCATACTAACAAAACATGTTGCTATTAATGCAATTCTAGCAATTGGTATGACTTTTGTTATTTTAACATCGGGTATAGATCTTTCTGTTGGATCTATAGTTGGATTATGTGGAATGATAGCAGGGATGCTAATTGATAAAGGGTTAGTAATACAATTTTTAAATGTAGTTATCTATTTTGAAATTTGGGTCATAGTTTTAATCAGTATATTTGTTGGTTTTTTATTTGGATGTGTAAATGGCTTTATTATTACCAGATTTAGCGTTGCTCCATTTATCGCAACATTGGGCATGCTTTATGTAGCAAGAGGTTTTGCACTTTTAATTAATGATGGAGCAACATTTCCAAACTTAATTGGAAAGGAAGAATTAAATAATACTGGCTTCCCCAACATTGGATCTGGTACGTTTTTATCTTTACCTTATACAATTTGGGTAATGTTGGCCCTTGCCCTAATTGCAGTTTTCTTAACAACAAAAACTAAATTTGGAAGACATATTTATGCAATTGGTGGTAACACGAAAGCTGCTCACCTATCTGGAGTTAATGTTAATGCAGTAACATTACTTACTTATGGAATATCTGGATTGTGTGCTGGAGTTGTTGGAGTCATAGTTACTTCCCAATTAATTTCTTCACATCCTGCTACCGGAACAACGTGGGAGTTGAATGCAATAGCAGCAGTAGTTTTGGGTGGAACATCTTTGATGGGTGGAAGAGGATCAGTTGGAGGTACAATTATTGGAGCATTTGTAATTGGTGTATTAAGTAATGGAATGATTTTGGAAGGTGTCAGTTCTTTCTGGCAAAGAGTAATAATGGGCACAATTATTGTTCTAGCGGTAATGATAGATCAGCTTCAAACAAGATTTATTTCAAAAGACTAACAATTCTGCCATTTTTTTAAGTAAAAAATTATATTTTTTATTAAAAATTGTTCTATATTTTTTTTTAGTTATCTATTAACCTCCTTTTTATTATAAATTTATAATAGGAGGAATTATGAAATTTTTAAAAACTTTAATCTTTTCTTTTACTCTTTTATTTTCTGTTCAAGCTTTAGCGGATTTAATGTGTGTTATTACTCCTGCACATGACAATCCTTTCTTTAAAGCTGAAGCAGATATTGCAGAGGAAACTGGAAAAGCTCTTGGATACGATGTTCTTTCATTAGATCACGGAGATGACGCAAAAGTTCAAGATGAACATGTAGATGTTTGTATTTCTAAAGGCGCTAAGTTTATTATATTAGACAACGCTGGTGCTGATGCTTCTATCGCTGCTGTCCAAAAATCTAAAGATGCAGGAATCCCTGTTTATTTGATTGATAGAGAAATTAATGCTACTGGCATTGCATCTGCACAGCTAGTTGCTAACAACTATCAAGGTGCAGTTCTTGGTGGAGAAGCTTTTGTTGAAGCTATGGGTGAAAGCGGTGATTTCATTGAACTTATTGGCAAAGAAACTGATACAAACGCAGGAATAAGATCAAGTGGTTATAATGATGTAATCGCTGACTATCCTGACATGGTAAAAGTTGCAGCTCAATCTGCAAACTGGAGCCAATCAGAAGCTTTTGATATAATGGAAAAATTAATTCAAGCTCATCCAAATGTTAAAGGTGTAATTGCAGGAAATGATACAATGGCTTTAGGAGCTTCTGCTGCATTAAAGGCTGCTGGTATGAATGATGTTATAGTAGCTGGTTTTGATGGAAGTAGAGAAGTTATGGATGCTATTGTTGCAGGTGATATCAATCATACTGTATTGCAACCTATTGCTAATTTCTCTGAAATGGCAGTAAGAATGGCACATGATGAAGTAACTACTGGCAAAGCGCCTGCAGTTGAAAAAGCTTCAATTGACTGTTTATTAGTTGATGGCTCAAATGTTGCTAAATGCGGTGTATTCCGTTGTGACTTTTAATCAAGCTTAAACGAGACCCTTATAAACAAGCGAATTTTTATTCGCTTGTTTTTTAAATTCGGATATCTTAAGTTCGAATAAATAATGGATCATAAAGAATTAGAACTTAAGTCTATAGAATATAGAAAAACTATACTTGATATTATTTACAATGGAGGTGCCGGGCACACCTCTGGAAGTTTATCATGTATAGATATACTAAATGTACTATATAATAATGTTCTTAAAATTAATCCCAATAATTTTAATTCTACAGATAGAAATAGATATGTTCAGAGCAAAGGTCACACTGTAGAGGCATTGTACACTGTACTTTGTGATCAAAATTTCTTTTCAAGAAAAGATTTGAATTCACTTAATAAATTTAACTCGCATTTTATAGGCCATCCAACAAGAAAAGTTCCAGGAATTGAGCACAATACAGGTGCACTAGGTCATGGTTTATCTGTTGCAGTGGGTATGGCTATTGGATTCAAACTAGATAACAAACCATATAAAGTTTATACGCTCTTGGGAGATGGTGAATTAAGTGAGGGCTCTATTTGGGAAAGTTTACTTTCAGCAAATAAATACAATTTAGACAATTTGGTTATTATTATTGATAGAAATGGATTACAAATTACAGGAAAAACTGAAGAAGTAAATCCCATTGAGCCTCTTCTAGATAAATTTCAATCATTTGGATTATGTGTAAAGCAAGTCAATGGTAATTCTGTTAGTGAATTAGATCAAGTATTTAAAGAAATTCCCTTTGAGAATAATCAGCCAAATTTAATTATTGCTAATACTATAAAAGGAAAGGGTATAAGTTTTATTGAAAATCAAGTTGTTTGGCATCACAAACTTCCTTCAGAAGAAGAATATAATAAAGCTATTGAAGAATTAAATATACAATTAGAGAACTTCAAATGATTCAAAAAGCAAATTTAGAAATTTTTGCAGAAACTTTATTGAATTTAGCAAAAAAAGATAAACAAATTGTAGTTGTAACAAGTGATTCAAGGGGATCAGGCAAACTAACTCAATTTGGAAAAGAACTCCCTGATCAAATTATAGAAGTAGGTATAGCAGAACAAAATTTAGTTGGTATTTGTGCTGGTCTAGCAGCTGTTGGAAAAAAAGTTTTTGGAGTTTCGCCATCTAGTTTTTTAACAGCTAGATCATTGGAGCAAATTAAGAATGATATAGCTTACTCAAATCATCCTGTAACTCTTGTAGGCATAAGTGCTGGCGTAAGTTATGGACAATTAGGATCAACACATCATTCCATTCATGACTTAGCTGTTTTAAGAACTATTAATAATATTAGTATAGTCGTCCCCTCAGATAATTTTGAAACAAGAGAGTCAATAAAAGAAGCTGTTAATTTTAAAAGTCCATTATTTATACGTTTTGGAAAAAAACCAATGCTTAAAATTCATAATGAGGATGATGATTTTAAAATTGGAAAGGGTGTAAAAATTAGAGAAGGTAGAGATGTAATGTTTGTCACAACTGGTGAAACAGCTCAGAGAGCTTTATTAGCCTCAGAAATTTTAAATAAAAAAAATTTTAGCTGTTTAATAATTAATATGCACACAATAAAACCTTTTGACGATGATCTTTTTATAGATAGCTTATCAAAAGTTAAAGCAGTTATTACTGTTGAAGAACATAGTGAAAATGGTGGATTGGGTGAAAAATGTGCCAGCATAATTTCTCAATCTAATATTAAAATTCCATTCAAGATTGTAGGATTTCCTGATGAATATATGACTAATGGCTCCCAATCAGATGTCTTAGATCATTATAATATGTCACCAGAAAAATTAGCAGAAATAGCTGAAGACATTTTAAAATAAATGTATATTTCAATAGATCAAAGTACTTCATCAACAACTGTTTTTTTATACAATAAAAATTTAAAGTTACTCAATAAATTTTCTAAACCTCATAAACAAATTCAAAAAGTATCAGGTTATGTTGAGCATGATGCTAATGAAATTTATAAAAATATTCTTTTACTAATCAAAAAAATATCAAAAAAAATTAAATATGGTAACAATCTGTTTCTCAGCATTACTAATCAAAGAGAAACTTTTGTAATCTTTGATACAATAACTGGAAAGCCATTACATAATGCTATTGTTTGGCAATGCAGAAGAGGGCAAAATATTTGTAATAAAATTAATAAATCAACACTTAATAGAAATTTAATTAAAAAAAATACAGGTTTAACTCTTGATACTTATTTTCCAGCCCCAAAACTGATTCAATTATTAAATTTAAATAATAATTTGAAGGAAAAATTAAAAAAAGGATCTGCTCTTTTTGGAACAATAGATACATATTTAATATATCGTCTTACAAAACAAAAATCTTATGTTACTGATTTTACAAATGCATCTAGAACTCTATTTTTTGATAATAACTCGCTGAAATGGAGTAAAACGTTATTAAAATTATTTAGTTTGAATTTAAATAAACTTCCAGAAGTGAAGGAAAGCTCATCAATTTTTGGATACACAAACGTAAATGGTATTTTAAAAGCAAATATTCCAATTTCTGGTGTTATGGGAGATTCACAAGCATCAATTTTTGCTAACCAATGTTTTAATAAAGGTAACACAAAAATTACTCTTGGTACTGGTGCTTCAATTTTAACAAATTTAGGTCAATCTTTTAAATATCAAAAAAATATTCTAACTACTCTCTCTTATGTTTATAAAAATAAAGCTTCATATTCTTATGAATGTTTAATAAATTATGCTGGTGCTACAATTAGTTGGCTAAAAGATAATTTAAAAATATTGAATAATGCAAGAGAAACAAATGAAATTTTAAAAAAAACTAAGAGTTCAGAGGAAGTAGTTTTTATCCCAGCATTTGTTGGCTTAAGTTCACCGCATTGGCTTCCTGATAGTAAAGCTATTATATATGGATTAACACCTTCAATTAATAAAAATCATATTGTAAGATCTGCTCTTGAGTCTATAGCATTTCAGATAAAAGATTATTTGGATGATTTAGAAAAAAACAATAAAATCAAATATAATGATATTTATATTGATGGAGGTATTGTTTCAAATAAATCATTTATGCAATTACTTTGTAATACTTTACAAAAAAAAATTTACGTAACAAATTATAAAGATATGTCTTCATATGGAGCATTGATGATGGGATTGTTAGGAATGAATATTATAAAAAATTTTAAAGATATGAAAAAACTAAAACAAAAATACTTAGTTTATTCTCCAGTTAAAAATCAGAAAATGGCTGATAGCTATAAACACTGGCAATATGTTCTAAAAAAATTTTATCTTTAATTTTTATAAAAATTTATAGAGGGATTTTTGCGCAATTTTTAGTGCTTTCATTGCATCATGATTTGATTGAGCTTCTTGAAGTGCTTTCATATCCAAATCATCTAAAGCTTTCTCAATCGATTTTAAAAAATCTATTGCTTGGTTGGCCATCTGCACACTATCTTCTCTAAATGGAAATTGATCAAGTTGCCAAACTCCTTCCCAATTATTCTTTTTCAAAACATAAAAAAATTCAAAGATCTCAATTGGATGTAAACTCCCCGCAATTAAATCGTCATCCCAAGATCTATAATTATCATTGACGTCCATTCCAAATAGACGTCCATAGTCAATTGCTAGTTGAGCTGAATCAGCAGCTGACTCTCCACCGTATATAGCATGTCCAAAATCAAGTAATATTCCGATATTTGGAAGTCCAATTTTTTCAATTCCAAGTAAAGTTCTAGAAACCGAGTCATAACTCATTTTAACCCTTGGCTCACGTGGTTTGTATTCTATTACAAACTTTAGATCTGGGTTTTCACTTGCCAATCTTGCTACACCGTCCATTGAATTTTTCCATAATGTTCCATGATCTACTTGAAAAGGATAGTCCCAACCATCTTGACCCGGCCAAAGTTTAACATAAGCTGCATCAAAAAATCTAACAGCTTCGCAAGCTTCAGAAATTAACTCATGTGCTCTATTCCGTATACCTGGGTCAGGATTAGTGAAAGCACCTTTTCTAAATTCTTTTGTGTAAATTTCTGGTGTAATACCAATTACTTCAAGATCAGCTTCATGAAGTTCATTTTTTATTTGTTGATTTGAAAACGAACCTCCAAAATATGGAAAATTTATATCAACAACTGATAAATCTTTGACTTGACCTGCTAATTGAATAGCATCGAGAACAGTTCTTGGTTCTCCATAGCCTTCAGTATTATATCTGTCTACATATGTAGCAAAGTGCCAAATTCCTGCTCCAAATTTTTGTACCATGAGTGATTATATAATACTTTTAAAATTAACAAAATCAAAATGATAAATTATTATTATGAATTAATTGAATATCTTTCTCTGTCTATATATAAATTATCAAATATTGAACCCTAAAACTTTATAAATAATTTTTTTAGGAAATCTAATTTTGACCTTGATTTGAAATCTTGTCCATATTAATTACCAGATTCTAATAATTATTAGGAGGAAGAATGAAAAATATTCTAATGACAATCGTAGCAATCGTTTTTGCTACAAGTACTGCTTTTGCTGAGAGATACGTAATGGTAACTCACGGTGAAGGTAAAGACCCATTCTGGCCTGTCGTGCAAAAAGGTGGAGAAGATGCAGCTCGTGCAATCGGTGCTGACTTCGAATATATATACAATCCATCTGCAGATATGGCTGATATGGCGAGCTCAATTCAAGCTGCTGCTGCAACTCAACCTGATGGTATGGTAATTTCTTTACCTGATCCTGATGCGTTAGGCCCAGCTATTAAAGCTGCTGTTGCTGCTGGTGTTCCAGTTATAACAATGAATTCAGGTTTAGAAAGTTCTGCCGCTCTTGGTGCATTAATGCACGTTGGTCAGCCAGAATTTCTTGCTGGTCAAAAAGCTGGCGCAAGAGCTGCTTCTGAAGGAGCAACTAAAGCTCTTTGTATGATTCAAGAAGCTTATAATACTGCTCTAGTTGATAGATGTGAAGGTTATGGAGAAGCTGTTCCAATGGAATTTACAGATACTACTTCTGACCCAGCAACTATTGTAACTCGTGCAACTGCTGCATTACAAGCTAATCCAGATGTTGACGCTGTACTTTCTGTAGGACCTCATGTTTGTGAAGGTGTTGCAAAAGCAATGGATGATTTAGGTATGACTGGTATTCACCATTCTTGCTTCGATTTAAGTCCAGGTGTTATGGATTTAATTGCTGCTGACAAAGTATCATTTACTATTGATCAACAACAAAGACTTCAGGGTTATATGCCTATCATAGTTCTTCACTTATACAATAACAGTGCAGGATTACTTCCAGGTGCAAATATTCCATCTGGACCTGGATTTGTTGACAAATCTAACGCAGCTTCTGTTTCAGCATTAGCTGGTATAGACAGATAGTTAATATTTATTTAGCCGCCTTCGGGCGGCTTTTTTTTAAATAAATATATATGAATTCATCCGCAGAAGTTAAAAGACAAGAGTCTGATAGATTAAAACCAAAACGTTGGTATTCAGCTTTTTTTGCAAGACCAGAAGTAGGACCCTTAGGAGTTATGTTACTTCTTTTTGCGATGTTAGGTTATTTTTCCATTCCACAAGGAGAATTTTCTTTTAACCCTTTTGCAGGTGAAGGTTTTAATGCACTTGGTATAAGAAATAATTTTCGAGTTATATCGCAATTGGGAATAGTTGCTCTTGGTGCAGGGATGCTGATAATTGCTGGAGAGTTTGATCTTAGCGTTGGTTCAATGATTGGATTTGCTGGTGGTGCTATGGCTATGATTTTAAAATGGGGTTTCGCTGTTGTAATTCCATATATTTCTTTTGAAGGAGGTTTTCACTTTGAAGGATTAAAAATATTTGAAATTACAAATGTCTCACCTTTAACTGCATTATTAATAACATTAGTTATGACATTATCATTTGGTTGGTTTCAAGGTTTTATTATAGTTAAAAGTGGTATTGCGTCTTTCATTGTTACTTTAGGCGGGTTATTTTTTTTAAGAGGTTTAACAGAAGTTTGTTATCGAGCCTTCAATAAAGCTCCAGACCAAACAGCTGGATCAACTACAGTTACAGATCTTCCCGATATAAAAAGTATAATTAATGTCCCAGGACATGGTGAAATGGAGAGAGATGCTGCCAAAGCATTATCTAATGAAGAGCTATTAGAAATTTTAAAAACAGCTCCTGAGAAAACAATTAATAGATTAACGGAACAACTAACATACATTAACGAAAAGGTAGCAGTTACTAAGACTTTATTACAAAAGAAAAAAATGGTTGATACAATGCAGAATACTCTCAACAATGCAAAAGAGTCTGGAAATGAGTCAATGGTTGAAGCTATACAAAAAAAAATTGACGCTGGAATTCAAGTACCAGAAATTGCTGCAAAAAAAGTTTCAGAATTAGATTTAGCAAGAGCTTATATTGACTCCTTTATTACAGCGAGACCAGTTGCTAATTTTTTTGGAGGAGATATCTTAGAGCCGGTATTTGACTGGTTATATTTTACTGCTGATTGGAATGTAAATATGTTTGGAAACAAATTTGCTCCAGGATTATACTCTTGTGTAATGATTTGGGTTTTAATTGCAATTATTTGTTACTTTGTTTTAAGTAAAACCCAAGTTGGTAATTGGATATATTCTACAGGGGGAAATTTATCAGCAGCACAAGCTAATGGTGTGCCTACAAATAAAGTAAAGATTGGTTTATTTATGTTTACCGCTTTCTGTGCAACAATTTTTGCGGCTTGTCAGGTTTTTGAAGTTAACACAGCGGATACAGCAAAAGGTAACCTTAAAGAACTAGAGGCTATTGCCGCTGCTGTAATAGGGGGCGTTGTTCTAACTGGAGGTTTTGGAACAATATTAGGCATAATGTTAGGAGCTGTAATATTTGGAATTGCTAAAGAGGCATTCTTTTACATACCTGGTGTAGATGGATCTTTTTATAGAGTATTTTTAGGAGCTGTTTTAGTAACAGCCGCGCTAACAAATGAAAATATACGAAAAAGAATTATAGGAAGTATATAATGGATAAAAAACCTTTAATTCAAATAAAAGATTTAGTTAAGAAGTTTGGAAGTTTCACTGCACTTAACGGAGTATCATTAGATGTTTATCCTGGAGAAGTGCATGCTTTACTTGGTGATAATGGTGCTGGTAAATCAACTCTAATTAAAGTTTTATCTGGAGTTCATCCTGCAACAAATGGTGAAATAAAAGTTGACAGTGAGATAGTAAATTTTTCATCACCAAAGCAAGCATCTGATGCTGGTATTGGTACTGTCTATCAAGATCTTGCTTTAAATAATTTGACTTCAGTTACATTAAATTTTTTCTTGGGTAGAGAGTTAAAAAAAGGACCTGGCCCTTTTGGTCTGATGCAAATGGATAAAATGCATAAAATTACAATTGAAGAAATGTCAAAGATTGGAATTAATATTGCTGATCCAAATCAAAAGGTTGGAACAATGTCTGGCGGACAAAGGCAAACCCTAGCAATTGCAAGAGCAATATATTTTGGAGCAAAAATATTAATTTTGGATGAACCTACTTCTGCTCTTGGTCAAAAACAACAAATGGAAGTATTAAAAACAATAAAAAAAGTTCAAAGACTTGGCAATATTGCCATTATATTAATTACTCACAATGAAATTCATGCAAGACTTATTGCTGATCGTTATACTTTCTTGAGTTTAGGTGAAGTAATTGGTAGTGGTTTAGCAAGTGAACTTGGTGGACAGGATGTTAAACGATTAATGGCAGGAGGAGCTGAAATTGGAGATCTTGCAAAAGAACTTGATCTTAAATAAATTTATTTGACTATTTTTTTCTTTTTTGCTTAGATAGTATTATGTTAACTGCTGATAAAGAAGACTATAACAAACAAACATTAATTAATGAACTTTTATTAGGTAGCGGTGTAGTAGTTTTTAAAAATGTTTATGATTTAAATGATATAGGATTAGCAAGAGAATTAATTAACAAGCTTGCATCAAACCAAGAGCAAAAAGAATCTCATTTTAATGCTGAAGCAGAATCCTCGGGAAAAATTCATTTACAGCAACGAGTCTGGAATCTTTTTGGTAAATCAGATATTTTTAGCAAACTAATTTCAAATGATATTATTTTTGATCTAATGTCTTCCTTTCTTGGAACAGAATTTACATGTGGCTCTTACTGTGCAAGTCGTCTTTTACCTGGAGCGCCAGGACAAGAGTTACATATTGATTATCCATATTGGGATTTTTACAAATCAGAAACATTCCCAGTTGGACTTAATAGCTCTTTTCCTCAAAATTGCCAGGTCACCATTCCATTAGATGTTTGTTCAGAATTATCAGGAGCTACAGCTTATGTTCCAGGTTCGCAAAAAAAACTTCATTATCCAAATAACAATGATGATTTTTCAAATCGAAAACAAATGGTTGCTGATCCTGGTGATTTAGTATTTTTTAATGGTAATTGTTGGCATGGCGCATCTTCAAATAACTCTGAAGAACAACGAGCAGCATTATTGATAGAATTTTTACCTAAATATGTAAAACCTGTTGAAGATTTAGTTACATATCTTAGTGATGATTTTAAAAATAATTGCTCTGAAAGAATAAAACAACTTTTAGGTTTAAATTATAAATATCCAAAAATTATGGATGTTAGTAAAACTTTAAATGATATTGGTTTGGGTTATAAAGCAAAGTAAAGTTTATGAATGTTGGTATAATTGGATGTGGGCATATTTTTAGTACTTATATTAAAGCGCAAGAATACTTTAATAATATAAATTATGTTGCATGTTCTGATATAGATATGGATTTAGCATTTAAAACTGCTGAAAAAAATAATTTGAAACCCAAAACTGTCGATGAACTTCTTAGTGATAATAATATTGATATCATTCTTAATATCACTATTCCACAAGCACATTATGAAGTTACAAAAAAAATTTTGAACTCAGGAAAACACGTATATTGTGAAAAACCAATGAGTGTAAAATATGAACAAGCAAAAGAACTTTTAAAAATTGCGAAAGAAAAAAAATTGTATTTAGGTAATGCCCCTGATACTTTTCTTGGAGGAGGAGGGCAGTTGTCTAGACAAATTATTGATAATGGTGATTTAGGAAAAATATTAACAGGTAATTTTATTTTTGCTTTTCCAGGAGTACAAGACTTTCATCCAAATCCTGAGTCTTGGTTTCAAGAGGGAGGTGGACCTGTAATCGATATGGGTCCTTATTTTTTTACTGGATTGGTTAATTTATTAGGTCCTGCAAAAAATATAAGAAGTAGAGGAGTAAAATTTTTTGATAAAAGAGAATATAGAACTGGTCAAAAAAAAGGTCAGAATTTTAATGTTGATATTCCAACATCGTATATGTTTAATCTCGAATTTGAAAATGGATCAATTATTCAAGGTTTTTTATCTTTTGATGTTCAAAATCATAAAAGAAATCATATAGAATTATATGGATCACTTGGATCTATTGTAGTTCCAGACCCAAATATGTTTGGAGGACCTGTCACAATATCAAAAGAATTAGGTTCCGAATGGGTAGATTTAAGTGTTGAAGAAAAACCTCTTGGTAAAACAAATATTATTAATGATAGAGGAAACACCAATGAAGCTCCAAGGCAAGCAAATTATAGAGGTATTGGATTGTCTGAAATGATTAATTCAATTGAAAATAATACAGAGCATAGATGCAATGGTGAACTTGCATTACATGTTCTTGATATTATAGAATGTGCTAAAATATCTTCTGAAACCAAATCTGAAGTAAGTTTAAGATCAACTTGTGAGCGACCAAATTCTTTTAAAGATCAAGAAATTAAAAAACTATTAAAAAATTAACAAAATCTTTATTCTTTTTCGACAAGTTCTAAAAATTTATTAAATTCATCATCTTTAATTGGAACAGTAATTTTAGGATCATCAAATTTCTTATTTACAGTATCTGAATGAAATTCCTTAAAGGCACTGATCCTTTCTTCTTGAAGACGTTCGTATTCTTTTTTAAAGTTTTTATAAACCCTAGCATGTCTAGGAGTATGTCCTCCTGTGTAACTAGTATAACCTAAAATATCATTTGCAAATAAATATTGTCCATCACAACCTGAGCCACTACCCATAGACAATGTCATTATATCTACTTTCTTGGTTATAACTTCGGCGACTTTTGGAGGAACCACCTCTAATTCAACTCCAATAGCACCAGCTTCTTGAAGTTCAATTGTGTGTTTTAGCACACCTAATGCTTCATCAGCTGTTTTTCCAATTGCTCGAAACCCACCAATCCAAGTTGCTTTGCTAGGAACTAGACCAACGTGACTGTTAATTGGAATATTTTCTTCTCTTAATGCACGTATCCATTTGTAGCTCCAGTTGCCACCATAGATAACATCAGCTCCTATTTCCATGTAGCGATGACTAAGTTTCATTGCTTCGTACTCTGAAGCAATACTAACTGCACCTCCAGATTGCATAAAACAATTTGGAGCAGCTTCGCGTATTCTTTTCAATTCATCAAAGCTATTAAATATTCCATATTGTGGGGCATCATGTGATGTACAAATCATATCAATACCAGCTTCTTCAGCTGCTCTTGCTTCATCAGCGCTGTGAACAAACAATACACTTAACTGTCTTTGACCTTTACATTTTAAATAATCATATACAGTGAGTTTTTTTCTTTTCATAATATATCATATGAAATAACCACAAAATTATTTTTTATGAAACAGTCAATTTTGAAATATTTAAGAAATTTGTATATAAATTTTATTATCTTCAACTTTTACTGGATATGTTTTTAAATCATCACAAGCAGGTGGACTAAGTGCTTTACCAGATTTAATATTAAATATACCTTGGTGCATTGGACATTCAATTTCATCATCCATTACTAAACCATCTTCTAGATGAACTGCTTCATGAGTACATATTCCATCAGTAGCATAAAAACCATCTTGTAACTTATAGATACAGAAAGTTTTATCATCTAAATCAAATCTTATTATATCCTCATCTTCTATGCCATCAGAGTCCTGAACAAAATGCCAATTTAAATTTTCATTATTCATAATATGTTAAATAATATTTAAATTTATAATTTAAAGCATTTTTTGAAAATTATATAATCTAATTTTTAAATTTTATACTTTTTTAAGCATCTTGCTCAGATTGAAGTTTTTATCTAAAATATTAGAAACGTTTATTTTTAATTTTTTTTCTAAAATTTTAGAGGCAAGCTTTATATCCCTACCTATCTTTCCTTTTACACCAATTCCACATGCTCCTTTAATTTCTTTATCTTTAATAAAAAAATCTATTACACCCTCCTCAATATTCTCACCTCTTTGTAAAATTTCATCAAAATCGTCACACAACCCAGTTAATTGAATATTAATATTTAATTGATCAGACCACATCCAAGGAATACTATTATATGCCTCCTTTATTCCTAAAATATTTTTAGCAGCACAGATACCGTGATTTTGAGCATGTTGATATGACTCAAGCCTTATATATTTATTATAAAATGGATGAAAAAAATTTGAGACATCGCCGGCAGCATAAACATCTTTTTGAGAAGTTTCACAATATTCATTTGTAATAATTCCATTATCAATTTTTATATCTTTATTTTTAAACAATTCTGTATTTGCAATTGATCCAATGCCTAAAATAACTAAGTCTACAAATATAATTTCTTCATTTGATAATTTAATTTCATATGAATTGTTATAGAAATTTATTTTTTTAATTGTTGTATTTAAATATATTTTATTACCATTTTCTTCATGAATTTTTTTACAAAGATTTGAAATTTTTTTTGGAATACTTCTACCCATTAATTGATCATTCATTTCAACAACATAGACTTCCTTATCCAGCTCATTTGCTGAAGACGCTATTTCTAATCCAATGAATCCTCCTCCAATTATTAATACTTTTTTGGATTCTTTAAGTTTGTTTTTTATATTGTCACTGTCTTCATTATTTCTTAATGATAAAAATTTATTATAATTATTTTTAATATTTGGATCAATTTTTCTATTTAGTGATCCAGTTGCAACTAATAATTTGTCATATAAAAACTGATTATTATTTTGCGAAAATAAAATCTTATTTTGAAAATCGATATTAATTATTTTAGTATTTTTTAAGTAGTTAATGTTATTTTTGGAGTAAAATTCAGAATTAAAAAAAATAAAATCATCTAATTTTTTTTTATTAGTTATATATTCTTTTGATAAAGGCGGTCTTTCATAAGCAAGAACATTTTCTTCACTTATAATTGTAATTTCAACTTTATTATCATAATTTCTAATTTCTTTAGCTGCATAAACAGCTGATTGACCTCCCCCCAAAATAACAATTTTTTCTTTTGAATTCATATCTTCAATATAATTTACACCAAAAACAATGATAGAGTTTTTTTAAATTTTTCATTGATAATTAATTGGTTTTTTGTAAATTTTTATTATAAATTATAGAAATAGTCGTAAAATCAACTAAATAATTTTTATGAAACAACTTGATATTGATAATTGGTTTAAATGCAAAATAGATAAAAAAATTTATAGAAAACTAACAAAACGCTCAGATTGGCAAGGATTAAAACATGTTTCAGTTTGGTTATTTTTTCTTTTTTTATCTGGATACCTTGCTTATATAAGTTGGGGAACTTGGTGGGCAGTTCCAGCATTCCTTGTTTATGGAAATATTTTTATGGCCTGTAATCCAGTTTGGCATGAATGTGGTCATCGAACCGCATTCAAAACAAGGTGGTTAAATGAATTATTTTATCACATAGGTTCCTTTATGTATAATTTTGAACCTATAAGATGGAGATGGAGCCATTTTCATCATCACAGTTATACGTTGCACACCGATCCTTATGATTATGAAATTCAAGTAACCAAACCTACAGATCTTTTTTACGTATTTTTAATGCATTTACCTGGAGGTAATCTTTTATTGATTTTTAAAGGAATTCTATCATTTCATTGGGAAACAATTAAACATGCTGTTGGTATTACAACACCTGTAATGAAAGATTGTATTCCAAAAAATGAAAGATCAAAATGTAGATTTTATTCTAGGTTGCATATTTCTATATGGATTTTAATTGTAGCTTATTCAATTTTTATATCTAGTTGGCTACCTGTAATGTTAATTCTCCTCCCTTTTATCTATGGAACAACCCTTAGAAACATGTTTGATTTTATACAACATGCTGGCTTGGCCAATGATGTAAATGATCATCGTTTATGTGTTAGAACAGTAAAGCTAAATCCAATTTTTAGTTTTTTATATTGGCATATGGAATATCATCTAGAACATCATATGTTTCCAATGGTTCCATCTTATAATCTTAAAAAACTTCATGAATTGATCAAAGATCAGCTTCCAAAGCCTAAAAATGGTTTAATTGACGCATATAGCGAGATTATTCCTGCTATTATTAAGCAGTCAAAAGATCCAAATTATAAAATTCCCGTAAAAATACCACAAACTGTTTAATTTTAACCCCATTACATTATTTTAAAAAATCACTAAAAACATTTTTAATTATTTTTTTTCATGATATCGTTAATTATATTAAATTTTAAGGGAGGAATTATGAGATTAATATCTAGTTTATTAGTTGCTGGAATCCTTACTGTTTCAACAGCTGTAGTTTCAAAGCCTTTATACATGTTCATTACTCACGCATCAGTTGGTGCTGCAAGTAGTGTATTCTGGCAAGCAGTTAAAAACGGTATGGAAGATGCATGTGAGCTATATGAAGCAGATTGCCAAATGGTTTATCTTCAATCTGAAGATGGAAACATTGGAGAAGAAATTGCAAACTTCAATGCAGCAATAGCTGCAGGTGCTGATGGTATTGCAACAACCATTTATGATGACATTACATGGGATGATCCAGTTGATGATGCATTAGCTCAAGGAATAAATGTAATTTCATTCAACATTGATGATGAAAATACACCAAACAATAGACAAGCTTACATTGGGCAAAGTCTTAGAGTTGCTGGTTATGACCTTATGGTTGATCTTAATAAAAGATTTTTACCTCAAGAAGGACCAATGCATATCTTGATTGGTGTTAATGCACCTGGTCAGGTTTGGTCTGAAATGAGAACTAGTGGTGAAGAAGACTGGATTAAAGAGTTTGCTGCTGCAAACCCTGACAGAGACATTACTTATGAAAAACTTGATGTTGGATATGCCGAAGATGTTATGAACAGAGCTTCTGCTTATATTTTAGCTAATCCACAAACAAATGTTTACGTGTCTTCAGGACTATGGGGACCAGATCTAGCAATTGCACTAGAGGAAAACGGATACAATAAAGGCGATGTAATTATCGGCGGTTTTGACGTAGTTCCAAGTGTTGTTGAGTGTCTAAAATCTGGATGGTGTCATGCTACTGTTGACCAACAACCATACCTTCAGGGATATTTACCTGTAGTTCAATTCTTTTTAAGAGATAAGTATGGTCTTGGTGACTGGAGTGTAAACACTGGTGCCTTAATGCTTCATAAAGAAGACATGGCTGCGTTAGAAGAATATTCTAAAGCAGGCGTTAGATAATTAACTTACTTTAATTTAAAAATTCAGGGGCAATAACTTCTTGCCCCTGATCTAAAAATACTTATATTTCAAAAAAGTTTTATGAACATTAGAAAATATTTCAAGTACGTAGCATCAAGACCAGAGTTCGCAGCACTCACAATTTTTATAATTATTGCAATAACATTTTATGGTATCAATGAAAATTTTTTAAATTTTAGAAATCTTAGAGTTCTATTCACAATTTCACCTGAAATAGCTTTAATAGCTATGGGGGCTACTATTTTAATGGTTTCAGGAGAATTCGACTTATCTGTTGGTTCTGTTTTTGCTTTAAGTGGTGTAGTTATGGTAGTTCTAACAAATGAAGGAGTCAATGCTCATCTAGCATTTACAATATCTCTATTGATGTGTTTAGCTATTGGATTTATTAATGCTACAATTACAATTCGATTTGGAATACCATCTTTTATTGCTACTTTAGGAACTATGTTTATGGTTCGTAGTATTGCTATCGTAATTGTTAAAGCTGATTTTCCGACTTTCCCTATGGAAGAAATGTACTGGTTAAGAGCAATATTTGCCAACCCTATACCAGGTACAATTTTTAGAATGTCATTTATATGGTTTATTTTAATAACATTATTATTAATATTTTATCTTCATAGATCTAATTATGGTAACTGGTCTTATTCTACAGGTGCTAACCAAGCAGCAGCTCAAGCGATGGGCGTTAATACAAATAATGTAAAAATTCGTAATTTTGTTCTTTGCTCATTTCTTGCTGGTTTAGCTGGAATATTTATGGTTTTGAGAACAAGAGCAGCCTTCCCTTCAGTTGGAGTTGGTTATGAACTGCAAGCAATTGCCGCATCAGTTATTGGAGGTGCATCATTGTTTGGAGGCATTGGAACTGTATTTGGAGCTTTAGTTGGAGCATTTTTACTTAAGTTTTTAGATAATGGTCTTGTAATGGCAAGACTAGATGTAAATTGGTTTAGGTTTGCAGTTGGTACACTTTTAATTTTTGCTGTCATTTCAAATACAAATTTAAGAAGAATAGCAAATAAAATGAGGGAGTGACAATTTAATATGTCAGAATCAATAATTAGATGTGAAGGATTAAATAAATGGTACGGTAGCATTCAAGCACTTAAAGATGTATCTATTGATATTAAAAAAGGTGAAGCTGTTGGACTGGTTGGTGATAATGGAGCGGGTAAATCTACATTTATAAAAATTTTATCTGGTGTTCATAAAGCAGATAGTGGAAATATTTACTTTGATGGAAATAAAGTAAAAATTAATAATGCAAGAGACTCAATGAAATTAGGAATTGAAACAATTTATCAAGATAGTGCTTTAGCTCCAACTTTAAGTATAGCCCGTAATCTATTTGTTGGAAGAGAACCTTTAACTTTTAAAATTGGCTCATTAGGATTGCTTGATAGAGAAAAAATGGCAAGAGAATCATTAGAAGCAATTAAAAGAGTAGAATTAGACTTAAGATCTGGAGATGAGGTAGTAGAAAATTTATCTGGCGGAGAGCGCCAAGGTGTTGTTATTGCTAGAGCTTTGTATTTTAGAACTAAAGTCTTAATAATGGATGAGCCTACAAACCATTTATCTGTAAAAGAAACTGAAAAAGTTTTACGATGGATTGAAAAACTTAAAGCTGAAGGTACTACCTGTATTTTTATTACACACAACCTTCATCATGTATATCCAGTTAGTGATAGGTTAGTTGTATTTGCAAGAGGCGAAAAAATTGCAGATGTACAAAAAAAAGACACTTCTATTGAAGATCTAACTAAAATGATTGTACATGACTAAAACTGAACTATATAAATATTATGAGTCAAGTTAAAGTTGAAGATATTGATAAAATTGATTTAAGTAATAAAGATTGGTGGCAACCAAAAATAGATAAAAAAGAATATAAAAAGCTATGTCAGAGAAGCGACTCTATAGCTTGGTTCCATACCATTTTATATTTTTCTATACTTATATTAACTGGCTATTTAGCTGTTCTTTCTTGGGGTACTTGGTATGCTATACCAGCATTTTTATTATACGGATCAGTGTATGCATGCAGCAATGCAAGATGGCATGAATATGGGCATCGAACAGTTTTTAAAACTAGAAAGCTTAACGATTTTTTTTATTATATAAGTTCTTTTTTAGCTTTTTTTGAACCAATTTCATGGAGATGGAGTCATGCTAATCATCACAGTAAAACTAGATATCTAGATTTAGATGTGGAGATAGCAGATCCTAGACCTACTAATTTACGAATACTTTTTTTTACAGAATTTTTTGGTTATTACAGAGTTAAAGGTGAATTACAAAAATTAATTAAATATAGTTTTAGAATATTTAAACCAGTTAAACAATTTAGTGAAAAAGAAGTTAAGATTACGGTAGCAGACTTAGTTCCTGAAAAAGAAATAGATAAAATGGTTTGGTCAAGTAGAATATTTTTGATTATTATTACTTTAACCATAGTTTTATCAATATTGCTCCAGAGCTTTATTCCTTTATTATTAATTGTTACTCCTCAAATTTATGGAGGCCCACTTTTATGGATACTTGCGTTTCCTCAACATGCTGCTCTTAAATTTGATAGTAATGACCATAGAGAGACAACTAGAACTGTAATATTAGGCCCAATTCTTGGTACTTTTTTTTATGCAAATATGCAATATCATATTGAACATCATGCAAGCCCACAAATACCATTTTACAATCTACCAAAGTTTCATGAAAAAATTAAAGATCAAATGCCTGATCCAAATGTAGGATTACTTGATGCTTATAAAGAAATTATACCTGCGGTAATTAAGCAGTCAACTGATCCAAATTACGAAATTAAAAGAGTTATACCAGTTTAAAAAATAATATTTTTTTATCTTTTTTCCAAATTGTTTAAAAAAATATCAAGCTCTTTTTCATCTATATTTAAAATATGTTTTTGTTCAGGAAAAGAACCAGATTTAACATCATCATAAAATTCTTTAAATGCATTTTCTCTTTCAACTTGAAGCCTATTATATTCATCTTGAAAATTTCGATACATTTTTGCATGTCTCGGAATATGACCTTCTGTAGTTCCTAGAATATCACAACCAAATAAAAACTCAGCGTCACATCCTGGTCCGCTTCCCATTGAGACCACAATAGGTTCAACTTTTTTTGTAATTGCTTCAGCAACTTTAAATGGCACACATTCCATTTCTATTGCTACACCGCCTGCATCTTGTATTTTTAGACATTGTTCGAAAATATTAATAGCTTCTTTAGCACTCTTGCCTACTGCTTTAAAACCACCTGTCCAAGTTCTTCTACTTGGCACTAAACCAACATGACCTAAACCAGGAATACCTTGTTTATATAACCCTCTAATAAGTTCAAAATTATTGTTGCAATAAAACATATCAATACCATGTTCCAATGCTTTAAATGCAACTCTAGTTGCCTCTAAAATACCGCTATATAATGTATCTGCTGCTCCCCAATGCATAAAAGCATTTGGAGCTGCATTTCTTATGTTAATTATATCATTGAATTCTGGATGATTATCAGGATTTTTATACAAACCAGGAGATCCAGTTGCTAACATCTCAAAACCTACTTTATTTGCTGCTTTCGCTTCTTCAACGTTTTTAACCAAGATACTGACTAGCTTTTTTTTTCCTTTTAATTCATATAAATCTTTAACAGTTAATTTTTTGCTCATTATTCTAACAAATTATCAAAAAAAATAAATTTTTTGGTTTTACATTTTTTAATTTCAATTATGATAAACATTATTAGGAGAAACTATGATAAGTCAAGACCATATCGATCAATATAATGAAGAAGGATATACAATTGTTGAAAATGTATTTTCAAAAGAAGAATTACAACCAGTCCTTAATGAATTTGAAGAAATTGTTGATGAGTATGCTGAAAAAGCTTTTAATGCTGGAAAAATATCTAATAAACACTCAGATAAAGATGTTTTTAAAAGATTGGCAGCGCTTGAAAACGATTTTAAGGGTTCATCAGTATTAATTCATACTAAAGGACAGCTAAGACCAGAGTTAGCAAATTTATGGGCTTCTCCAAAACTTTTGGATATTGTTGAAAATTGGGTGGGAAAAGATATTTCTGGACATCCTGTTTGGAACATTAGATCTAAAACCCCTCAAACTGCTAGAATGACAGTACCATGGCACCAAGATTCTGCTTATTTAAAAGAAGGTGCAGAAAAAACTACACAACCAGCTGCTTGGATTCCTTTTTTAGATGTAAATAAAAATAATGGATGTATGCAAGTTGTAAAGGGAGGCCATGATCCACAAAGAGTATTAAATCACAAACTTGAAAAAAAAGATGGTTCAGTAAAAGATTCTTGGTATCTATTTATTGAAGATAAAGATATTCCTGATCAAGATGTTGTAACCTGTGAAATGAAAGTTGGCTCTGTTTTATTTCTTCATCAACTCATCCCTCACAGATCTCTAGAAAATTTTTCAGAGGATGTTAGATGGAGTGTTGATTTAAGATTTCAAAATCCTAAAGATGAGGCAGGTTTTCATACAGGTCTTGTAGATCCAATTATAATGAGAAAATCTGAAGATACTAATTATAGACCCGATTGGAAGACTTGGTTTAAGGGTGTTGAAGAAGATCACAAGAAATTTAGAGGCCTATCAGACAAAGATGAATTTGACTCAACAGTTAACGGCTCTTGGCTAGACCGTTGGGATAAATAGTTTATTTTTTAGCATTAAGTCTATTTAACATTTGTGTATGGGACTCATCAGTACCGTCATGCAATGTGCTAAACCATTTGTCTAAATAATTTGAAGTATCTCCACTATAATTACATTCAAAATATTTGTGGTGAAGGTAGTGAAAATAGGTACCTGTATGTAAATGTATTTTATTTTTAAAAACAATTTTATCAAAACCACTATGACCTGCATGAGGCGCTATTCCTGCATGAAAAATATGCCATAGTGCTATTAGTGGGTGAGAAGGTATAATCCAATGAATTAGAATTCCAGAAAAATATAGCACATGTTCAATTGGATGCATTGCAAGACCAGACCAAGGCCCAGGATTTACATTATAGTGGTGTACTTTATGTGCTAATTTATAAAAAATTTTAGTATGCAAGAGTCTATGTGTTAAATAGAAATGAATATCTCTTATAATAGGTACCAAAAAAAATAATATCAAACAATAAATGGGATAAATTTCCCAAGAAATATAATATATTAAATTATTTGCAAAAGCCCATAATGTAAAATATTCGTAGATTGTCCATATAGGAACAGCGCTACAAAAAACCCAAATGAGATTATCTTTTGTTTGATTACTAAAAAAAAATTTTTTATTTTTTTCTAAAAATTTTGGATTATATTTAAAACTGTTATCTTGACTTTTATTTATATAAAAATGAAGATGAAAAAAACCAGCATAAAAAAAAACTAAAATACTATTTCTTAAAAAAATATATATAAATGAAAATAAATTTAAATCTTTCATTTGATCAAATGAAGGGGTTAAAAAAAACCATACAAATATAGCAATTACTGCCCAAATAAATTGCATAGGAAATACGTAACCATTCCAACCAAAAATCCATTTAAATAATTTTATTGGTTTAAATGGAATTATATATCTTGGCATCGGAATGATTTTTTCAAATGGTTTCCAATTACCTTTTTTGTCACGACTCCCAAAATCTGTATCTTTAATCATTTAATTTATATTATAAATAATAATAAATATTGAAATAGTAAAATAAATGAATATTTTATTATTATGCATGTTGATCTTGAAAATTGGTATAAACCTTCTTTAGACAAAAAAAAATTAAAAGAATTAAGTAGAAGAAGGGATTTGCCTGGATTAATTCATTTTTTTTTATATTTTTTATCTTTGTTTGTATCTGGTTATTTAGCTTACATAACCTGGGGGACAGTTTGGACTTTTTTTTTCTTTTTCATTTATGGAACAATATATGCATTTAGTGTGGCAAATTGGCATGAAACGGTTCATCGTACTGCCTTTAAAACAAGATGGATAAATGAATTTTTTTATCATATCAGTTCTTTTATGTGTGACTTCGAGGGATTTAGATGGCGATGGAGTCATACATTTCATCACACTAAAACATTACAAACAGAAGATGATTATGACCATGAAATTCAAGTTTCTAGACCAACTGAGTTAATTGCATTCTTTCTAAATTTTATTCCATTAACAGATTTGTTATTCCCTCATAAATTAATTAAATATGAGGTTATAAAACACTCATTTGGTATATTATCTCCTGTAGTTAAAATATCAGCTCCTGAAAATCAAAAGAAAAAAATTATTTGGAATTCAAGATTATACGTTTTTATTTGGCTATCTATAATTACTTGGTCAATATATATATGGTCAATTTTACCAATACTATTTATTATTCTTCCAACGTATATTGGTAAACCCATTTGGTTTGCTGTTAATGTTACTCAACATTTAGCAGCAAAAATAGATACAAAAGATCATCGCTTAAGTACATATTCTGTTAGAATAAATCCAATATTAAGTTTCTTGTATTGGCACATGGAATATCATCTTGAACATCACATGTTTCCAATGGTACCTTCCTACAATTTAAAAAAATTAAGAGCTGAAGTTGATGATCAGTTGCCTACACCATTCAAAAGTCTTTATGATTTTTATAAATCAGTTCTTCCATCTGTAATAGCCTTAGCTTATAATCAAAATAGTTATTATAAAGTTAATTTAAAAACAAAATAATTTAATTTACCAAGATCCAGAATTTTCCATTGACTCCCAAGGTTCAGATATAGGCAAAGGGTCACCTTCTTGAAGAAGTTCTATTGATATTCCATCAGGAGACCTAATAAAAGCCATATGACCATCTCTTGGAGGTCTGTTAATTGTAACACCATTTTCCATTAGTTTTTTACAAATTTCATAAATATTTTTAACATTATATGCTAAATGCCCAAAGTTTCTTCCACCAGTATATTCCTCAGGATCCCAATTATAAGTAAGTTCCAGCAAACCTGTTTTTTCATCACTATTTTCTGCAGCTAAAAAAATTAATGTAAATCTACCTTTTTCACTTTCTCTTCTTCTTACTTCCTTTAAACCTAATAGATTGCAATAAAAGTTTAAAGATTTTTCAATATTTTCAACTCTAACCATTGTGTGTAAATATTTCATATTAGAATTTATTATATTTAATTTATAGTTAAACTACAATTATAATATTATTAAATTTTGAGGGAGGTGAAATGCAAGATTATTTTAAAAATATACCTGAAATAAAATTTGAAGGTAAAAATAGCGATAACCCACTAGCTTTTAAATTTTATGATGAAGACAAAATTATTTTAGGAAAATCGATGAAAGAGCATTTTCGTTTTGCAACTTGTTATTGGCACACATTTACATGGCCAGGTTTGGACCCTTTTGGAGGTCAGACATTTGAAAGACCCTGGATGAAAAGTGGAGATCCAATAAAAATGGCAGAAGAAAAATTACATTCTGCATTTGATTTTTTTACAAAGATTAAAACTCCTTTTTTCTGTTTTCATGATAGAGATATTGCCCCAGAAGGATCAAATTACAAAGAGACACAAAAAAACTTTATGCATATCATTGATTTGATGGAAAAGAAAATTGAAGAAACAGGTATGAAATTATTATGGGGCACTGCTAATGCATTTTCCCATAAAAGATATATGAGTGGGGCTTCAACAAATCCAGACCCAGAAGTTTTTGCATACAAAGCAGCTCAAGTTAAGGATTGTATGGATGCAACTCTAAGACTTGGTGGACAAAATTATGTTTTGTGGGGCGGTAGAGAAGGTTATGAAACTATTTTAAACACTAATATGTCTAAAGAAATGGATAATTTAAAAAGATTTCTAGAATTAGTGGTTAATTATAAATATAAGATTGGTTTTAAGGGTCAAATATTAATTGAACCAAAACCTCATGAACCGACAAAACACCAATATGATTTTGATTCAGCTGCTTGTCTTGCTTTTATAAGAAAGGCTGGACTTGAAGGTGAAATCAAACTTAATATTGAAGCAAATCATGCAACATTATCTGGACATAATTATGAACATGAAATTGCATATGCTATTGCTAATAATTCATTGGGCAGTTTAGATATTAATAGAGGTGATACATTAGTTGGGTGGGATACAGACCAGTTTCCAAATAATCCAGCTGATTTAATTATGGCTTTTTATTTTATTTTTACTAATGGAGGTCTTGGTAATGGAGGTTTAAACTTTGATGCAAAAATTAGGAGACAATCAATAGATGCAGAAGATTTATTTTATGCTCATATTGGTGGAATGGATGTTTGTGCTAAAACCTTAATTGCAGTTGAGAAATTGATAGAAGATAATATTATTCCAAAATTTATTAAAGATCGATATTCTGATTGGGAGGGTGAATTAGGCAAATTTATCCATAATAAAGATACCTCTTTGGCGTCAATTCACCAAAAAGTTATTGATAATAGTATCGAACCAAAAACACGATCTGGAAGACAGGAATTTTTGGAAAATATTATAAATAAATATTTATAGTTCTTATTTAAGAAGTCAGATATTATAAGGTATTGGTTAATTAATAACGTGAAGTATTTTGAATTAGATACACAATCTTATTTTGAAGAAAAAAACCTATGTTTAGCAATAGGTAATTTCGATGGTTTTCATCAAGGCCATATTGCGATTCTTAATTCTTTGAAAAAAATTTCTAATGAAAAAAACCAACCAGCAGCAATAATGAGTTTTAATCCACATCCTAGAAAATTTTTTGATAAAAAAATTGAAAATTTTAATATTTATTCAAAATTAGATAAAATTGATTTTCTTAAAAAATTTGGCATAAATATTTATATTGAATTTACTTTTGATAAAATTCTTTCAGAGTTATCTGCTAATCAATTTGTAGAAAATATTTTAATAAATAAACTAAACATAAAAAGTGTAATAGTTGGTAAAGACTTTAAATTTGGAAAAGATCGATCTGGAGATTTTAAAATATTAGAAAATTATTCTAAGAAAAATTATTTAAATCTCCATTTGGTAAAGTCAATAATGCTTAATGATGGATCTGCTAAACACTCTTCTTCAATAATAAGAGAGAATATAAAAAATGGTCAAATGGAAAAGGTAAATTCTGCATTAGGACGTTGTTGGCATATGACAGGCAAAATTATTGAGGGTGATAAAAGAGCAAGGAAGATAAATTTTCCTACTGCAAATGTAATACCAGGTAAACACATTCACCCAAGAAAAGGAGTCTATTGTGTTCATGCATATATTAATAATGAAAAATATTTAGGAATTTCAAATTTTGGTGAAAGACCTACTGTTGATGGTTCTAAATTGCTCTTAGAGACTCATATTTTTAAATTTAATAAAGAAATATACGGTAATGATTTGACTGTTCAATTCCTTACATTTATTAGACCTGAACAAAAATTTGCTAATTTTGATGAATTAGCTAAACAAATAAAAAAAGATATAGAAACAGCAAAAAAATATCATAATATTTAATGGAATATAAAGATACAATTTTTTTACCTAAAACATCTTTTGAAATGAGAGCAAATCTTCCATCAAAAGAACCTAAAATTTTAGAAGATTGGGATAAAGAACAAATATTTAAAAAATTAAGATCAAAATCTAAGGGTAGAGAAAAGTTTGTACTTCACGATGGGCCTCCTTATGCAAATGGACATATTCATAT
>CACDMT010000007.1 GCA_902553945.1 uncultured Alphaproteobacteria bacterium
ATGTTGCATTAAGACTTATAAGAATATTGAGTAATCAAAAAGAGAATTTATCTGAAATAATAAATATATACCCTAAAACTTTCTCTACTCCTGAAACTAGATTTGATGTCGATGATGCAAAAAAATTTAAAATAATTGACGATATTAAAGATAGATTATCTAATTTTGATGGAAAAATAATAGGCATTGATGGGATTAGAATGGAAACAAAAGAGGGCTGGTTTTTAATGAGGGCAAGTAATACTCAGAATCAACTTACATGTAGAGTTGAATCTACAAGTGAGAGAGGATTAAAGAATTTAATTAATGTTGTTGAAAATCAATTAAAATTAAGTGATATTGATTTCAAATTTATAATCTAACAAAACAATCTCTCCCATATTTTGCTAGTCTTTTACATGCACCATATGCATCTTTTTTGGTAAAATCTTCAAAACGAGACTCATAAAGTTTTTTTCCTGAAACTTCAATAAATATGATTGTAGATTTTTTACCATTAGTTGTTTTTGGGTATTTATTTTTAATTATTTCAATTTGCTTTTCAGCATTTTTTCTATACTTAAAAGTTCCAACTACAATTGAATATTTATTATTAATTGACATATTATTTTTATTATCTTTTTTGATTTTTTTAATTGATGTTTTTGTAATATTTAATTTCTTATATGCATTATCCATATAATATTTAAGACGTTCGTTTCTTTGCTTACCTGTGTCTCCACCAAAATATATACCTATTAATCTTTTATCTCCCCTAACTGCAGAAAATGCTAGTTGAAATCCAGAAGCTTTTATATAGCCCGTTTTTATCCCATCAGCACCATCATAATTTAACATTAATTTGTTATGTGTTTTGTAAACTTTACCATTCCATTTAAAAGATGTTTTACTAAACAACTTATACTCTTCAGGGAATTTTGTTATAAGTTCATAAGATAGTTTTGAAATATCTCTTGCAGTAGTTAATTGAGCTCTATTTGGTAAACCAGATGCATTTTTAAATGTTGTACTATTCATGCCTAGTTCTCTTGCATAAGTTGTCATTAGTTTAGCAAAATCTCTTTCAGAACCACTTATTTTTTCTGAAATAACTGTTGCTACGTCGTTTGCAGACTTAATAATCAATGCATTAACTGCATCTTTAACTTTTATTCTACTTCCTTTTTTTAAATATAATTTACTTGGAGATCTCGAAGCAGCAGTAGCTGAAACTAACATTTCATCTTCATAATTCAGTTTTCCTTTGTGTATGTAATCGAAGACTATATACAAGGTCATTATTTTTGTTAATGAAGCTGGGTAATTTCTTGTATCGGCATTCTTTTCAAAAAGAACTTCTTTAGTATCAAAATCAATCACAATTGCAGCTTTTTTAGCCAATACCTCAAATGAAATATTTGTTACAATTAAAAATACTAGAAGTATATTAATACCAAGAATTTTTTTCACTATTATTTCAATAACATATACATTTCGTTCCTTACAAACATAAAAAATACTTTAAAATATAAAAAAAGACATTATTTAACTAATATGAATTCTGAACAAAACAGCAATAATAATCGAGATGATTATCAAAGAGGGTTATTGTTAGACACAAAGCCCAAGACAAAAAAACCATCAATGTATAACGTTTTGCTTATGAATGATGATTATACACCCATGGAATTTGTTGTTTTAATTTTGGAGAAAATATTCAATAAAAAATCTGAAGAAGCTACTCAGATTATGTTACATGTTCATAAAAATGGTATTGGTGTATGTGGTACATTTACTTTTGAAGTAGCAGAGTCAAAATGTAAAGCAGTTTTTGATATGGCAAAAAAACACGAACATCCACTTCAGTGTACAATGGAAAAATCATAATGTTATCATCAAACTTAGAAAAAACATTGAGAGAATCTTATCAACTAGCAACAAATCATAAACATGAATATGTTACCTTAGAGCATTTACTTTTATGCTTATTAGATGATCAAGATGCACTAAGTGTTCTAAATGCTTGTGCAGTTGATACAAATTTATTAAAAATAAATATTGAAAACTTTATTTCAAAAGATTTAGAAAATTTAAAAGAAAATTTTAAAAAAGAACCTAAACTAACCAATGGTTTTCAAAGAGTACTTCAAAGAGCAGCAATACATGTTCAATCAAGTGGAAGAGAAAACGTAACTGGTGCAAATATGATAGTTGCTCTATTTTCAGAAAAAGAAAGTCATGCGGTATATTTTCTTCATCAACAAAACATGACAAGACTTGATGCCGTTCAATATATTTCTCACGGTATTTCAAAATCTAATGAAAATTTAGATACTGAAGACATATTAGATGAAAGAATAAATGAAAATGGAAAAACAAAAAATGTTAAACGAGCATTAGATCAGTTTTGTATTAATCTTAACGAAAAATCTCTTAATGGTAAAATTGATAAATTAATTGGGAGAAATTCAGAATTGGATAGAACTATACAAATTCTATGCAGGAGACAAAAAAATAATCCTCTTTTTGTTGGAGATCCAGGAGTCGGTAAAACTGCTATTGCTGAGGGTCTAGCAAAAAGAATAACTGAAAAATCAGTTCCTGAAATAATGGAGGATGCAACAATTTACTCTCTTGATATGGGAGCGCTTCTAGCAGGTACACGTTATCGGGGCGACTTTGAAGAGAGATTGAAAGCTGTACTGAAAGATTTACAAAAAGAAGATAAGGCTATTTTATTTATTGATGAAATTCATACAGTAATTGGTGCAGGAGCTACAAGTGGAGGATCGATGGATGCTAGTAATTTATTGAAACCATCTCTTGGTAACGGTACTTTAAGATGTATTGGATCAACTACTTACAAGGAATTTAAAAATTACTTTGAAAAAGACAGGGCTTTAGTAAGAAGATTTCAAAAAATAGATATTAAGGAGCCAACAAAGGACGAAACTATTCAAATTCTAGAGGGATTAAAAACATATTACGAAAATCATCATAAAATAAAGTATTCACCTGAAGCTATTATAAGTGCAGTAGATCTATCTAATAAATATATAGGTGACAGAAAATTACCAGACAAAGCAATTGATGTAATTGATGAGGCGGGAGCTTCGCAATATTTACTTCCTGAGTCAAAAAGAAAAAAAATTATTTTATCAAAGGATATTGAAGAAGTTGTTGCTCTTATGGCAAGAATACCAACAAAATCTGTAAATCAGAGTGATAAAGTTAATCTTAAAAATTTAGAGAGAGATCTTAAAAATTTTGTTTTTGGTCAGGATGCTGCAATTCAGGAGTTAGCATCATCAATAAAACTTGCAAGAGCTGGATTAAGAGAAGATGGCAAACCTATTGGCTCTTATTTATTTTCAGGCCCAACTGGAGTCGGTAAAACAGAGGTTGCTAGACAGTTAAGCAAGACACTAGGTATCAAATTGTTAAGATTTGATATGTCTGAATACATGGAACGCCACACAGTAAGTAGATTAATTGGAGCACCACCAGGCTATGTCGGTTTTGATCAAGGCGGATTGTTGACAGATGGGGTTGATCAAAATCCACATTGTGTTCTTTTATTAGATGAGATTGAAAAAGCACATTACGATCTTTTCAATATTCTACTGCAAGTAATGGATTATGGCAAACTAACTGATCATAATGGAAAATCAGTTGATTTTAGAAACGTTATTTTAATTATGACAACAAATGCTGGAGCTATAGATGTATCAAAGAAAAGAATTGGTTTTAATTCTGTTAGATCAAGTGATGATAATAGTGAAGCAATAAATAAAATTTTTTCTCCAGAATTTAGAAACAGAATTGACTCAACAATTCATTTTAATCACTTATCAAAAAAAATAGTTCTCTCTATAGTTGATAAATTTATTATTGAAATAGAGGCTCAGTTAGAAGATAAGGGTGTGTCACTTTCAATAGATAAAGATGCTAAAGAATATTTAGCAGATAAAGGATACGATGAAGTTTATGGTGCAAGAGAATTGAGTAGGGTTATTCAGGAAAAGGTTAAAAAACCAATGGCTGAAGAATTAATTTTTGGCAAATTAGCAAAGGGTGGACATGTTGAAATTTCACTAAAGAATAAAAAAATCTCATTTAGTTACTCTAATAAACAAGAGGAAAAGAAAGAATTAGCTTAGTTTTTATAGGGTAATAATATATCAAGCTTACTTTTTTCATCATTAATTAATTGACCTTCTTTATTTAAAAAACTTTCAATTGCACTGCTAAATTCTTTATCCTTAATCCAATGTGCACTCCAAGTTTTTGTAGGCACATATCCTCTTTGTAACTTGTGTTCACCCTGAGCACCAGCTTCAACAATTTTAATATTATTTCTAATTGCGTAATCAATAGCTTGGTAATAGCAGAGTTCAAAATGTAAAAATGGAATTTCATACTTAGCGCCCCATAATCTTCCATATAAATGAGTTTTACTTATAAAGTTAATAGCTGAAGCTATTTTATTATTATTATGAAAAGCCATTATTAAAAGAATTTGATCTTTAAAATTTATAAGCAGTTCATAAAAAAAATTTTTTGATAAATAGTTAGACCCCCATTTCCTTCCAGTTGTATCTAAGTAGCAATCATAAAAGAATTTAATATGCTCTTCTTTAATTGAGTCACCATTTAATAATTCAACTTTCAAATCATTATTATTAATACATAAACGTTCTTTTTTAATAATTTTTCTTTTTCTAGACGACAAAGTATCAAGAAATTGATTAAAATTTTTATAGTCATTATTTTTCCAATGAAATTGAATACCAGATCTAATCATTATTTCTTTATTTTTTTTCCACTTGGACGGATTTTTGATAAAATTAAAATGTAGGGATGAAACATTAATTTTTTTTGCTTCTAAGATTATATTTTTTAATACTTCGATTTCTTTCTCCTCTTTATTTTTAACTTTAGTGTTAATAATTATTCTTTCACCTGTTACAGGAGTAAAAGGAATTGCTGATTGTAATTTTGGATAATAATTTAAACCATATCTATGATATGCGTCTGCCCAAGAGTGATCAAAAATGTATTCACCAAATGAATGACTTTTTATATAAAGTGGGCATATAGCAATGATCTCTTCATTTTCTTTCTCAATGAAGTGATATGGTTTCCAACCAGTTTTAATTGATGCGCTTCCACTTTTTTCTAATCCATTTAAAAATTCATATTGTAGAAATGGGTGATCATTGCCAATACAATTATTCCATGCATTCTTATCAATTAAATTTAAAGAAGAGCAAAAAAAAAAATTACTCATAAAAAGACTATTTTATTTTTATAATAGCATCTATTTCAACAGATATATTCATAGGTAAGGAATTTGATCCAACTGCAAATCTAGAATGTCTTCCTTGTTCACCAAATATATTAACTAATAAATCTGAAGCCCCATTAATTACTTTAGGTTGATCATAAAAATTACTATTACAATTTACAAAACCACCAAGTTTTAAAAAACTATCTAATCTATTCCAATCTCCATTAATAGTTTTTTTAAGTGCGGCAATTATATTAATACAACAAAGTTCAGCAGCTTTAATTCCTTCCTCAACAGTTATATCCTCAACTACCTTGCCTTTATAGATCAGCTCGCCATTCTTTACCGGTCCTTGGCCAGATACATAAACAATATTATCAGATACTTTAAATGGTACATAATTAGCAAGAGGAGAGGGCATATCAGGTATATCTATCCCTAATTGCTTGATATTTTCTTCAAAGATGTGCATTAAGTATATATAAAACAAATTTAGCTAAGGTAAAGAAAACAAATATGTTTAAGTCTAATAAATTTTTATTTCTGACCTTAATTATATTGATATTTGTAATATTTTTTATTGAGAGGAATATAATGGTTGATGAGAAAAAAGAAAAAATTGAAGTTAAGGGTGATATTATTCTCCTTACATTGAAAGATGGTTTAGTAAAAATAGAAACTAGACCTGATGTTGCACCACAACACGTTGATCAAATAAAAAAATTAATAAGTGAAGGACAGTATAATGGTGTTGTTTTCCATAGAGTAATTGACGGTTTTATGGCACAAACAGGTGACGTAGAATTTGGTAATTCAACAAATGATAATTTTAATTTATCAAGAGCTGGTACAGGCGGATCAAAATTACCAGATATAGAAGCAGAATTTTCTGAAGTTAACCATGGTCGTGGCGCAGTATCAATGGCAAGATCTCAAAATCCTAATAGCGCAAATAGTCAATTTTTTATTTGTTTTAATGATTGTTCTTTTTTAGATGGACAATACAGTGTTTGGGGGCAAGTAGTAGAAGGTATGGAATTTGTAGATAATATTAATAGGGGTGAGCCACCTAGTGAACCAGATAAAATTATTAAAATGGAGATAGTTAACTAAATAGATGTTTGTTGCAGATTTGCATAATGATCTTGTGCAAAGAATTATAGAAGGAGAAGATGTTACGAAAGCAACATCTCATGGACATACTGATATTCCAAGACTTAAAGAATCTTGCATCAATTTACAAATATTAATTATTTGGGTATCAAGTAAGACAGCCAATCCAAATTATTTTGATAAAGCCAACAAAATGTATGATGAAATTGAGAAGCTATCTAGTATCAAAGATGTTGTAATACCAAAAAATTTACAAGAAATTAAAGACGGAATTAAAAATAATCAACTTCTTTTACCTATATCAATGGAAGGGGGAGAGGCCATAGAAAATAAAATAGATAATCTATACTATTTTATTAAAAGAGGTTTATTTTACTTGGGGCCTACATGGAATCATTCATTAGATTGGGTATCATCAAATTATGATGAAAAATATAATAAATCAAAACTAAAAATAAATGGATTAAATGATTTTGGTAAAGAGGTCATTAATATTTGTCAGGAAAATAAAGTTTTAATTGATGTCTCTCATATTGGTGAAAAAAGTTTTTGGGATATTGAAAAAATTTCTAAAAAACCATTTATTGCCTCTCATTCAAGCGTAAATAAATTATGCCAACACTTTAGAAATTTACACGATGATCAAATAATAGCTATCAAAAATAAAAAAGGCTTGATTGGTATAAATCCTTACCCTTTCTTCATAGATTCAACTTTTAAAGAAAGGGATTCAAAGGTTAGGAGTGAACATAAAGAAAAGATAAAATCTTTTGAAATACAATTTTCTAAAAAATCGAGTCAATGGCTTGCTAAGCAACATTTTTTTCAAAAACAATTAGCAAGTATTTGTCCTGATATAGATATATTTCTTGATCATATGGAATATATTATTAATCTTATTGGAATAGATTATGTTGGAGTAGGAAGTGATTATGATGGACTTGACTGTCTGCCTAAAGGTTGGAATGATTGCAGAGATCATTTTAAAATAGCTGAAAGATTAGAAAGTAGGGGATACAAGCAAGAAGAAATAGAAAAAGTAATGGGAAAAAATATCTTGAGAGTATTAGAAGAAATCAATTATTAGTAATATAGAAATTATAACTAAGACTGTCCCAGATATTTTTTGAATTGCATTTATTCTATTTTTAAAAAAATCTTTTAAACCGTAACTAGTTACAATAATTGCAACTAAAATATACCAAATACAATCAATCGCAGAAGCAGTTATGACCAGAGTTGAATTTGTTAAAAAAGTAGAATCACTTTTAACAAATTGAGAAAAAACTGCTGAAAACCAAATTAAGATCTTTGGATTAAGTATAGATATTGAAAAACCTTGTAAAAAAGAATTTAGTTTATTTTGATTATCATCAATATTTATTTTTTCATTTTTTTGAAAAATAAATAAAATACCATAGATAAAAAGAAAAATAATACCAACTATCTGTATTGATTTGAAAATATAAATATTGGCCAAAATAATAATGCTTAAACCTGTAACAGCAAAAACCGCATAGACACCCATGCCTAATCCATGGCCTAGAGCACTCATTATTCCTCCAAGTCTATTATATTTTGTACTATTTCTTATTATTAAAGCTAAACTTGGTCCTGGAGACATTGCTCCAGCAATACATACTGCAGCAAATTGAAACCAAAATATTAAAGTCATAATTTAGATGAAATTTCTATGTATTTTTTTATAGTTTTTTCTAATCCAAATTCAAAAGTATCACAAATTAAAGCATGACCAATTGATACTTCCTTAATATTTGTGATTGATCTTAAAAAAAATTCCAAATTTTCTAAATTTAGGTCATGTCCAGCATTAAATTCTATTTTTGGAAATTCATTTTCTATAAATTTAGATACTTCAACATAAGATTTGATTGCTTCCGATTTATTCTTTGAATAATTATGAGCATAATAATAGGTATAAAGCTCCACTCTATCAGTATCAATAATATCTAAATTTTCTAATGTATTAATTGATGGATTAATAAATAAAGAAACTCTTATCTGATTATTATGAAACTCTTTAACAACATCAGTTAAAAAAATTTTGTTCTTTTCACAATCCCACCCAAAAGATGATGTTAATGCTCCAGGAGGATCAGGAACAAGTGTAACTTGATGAGGTTTTGTATTTATTATTTTTTCAATAAAGTTTTCTGAAGGGTATCCTTCAATATTAAATTCCTTATTTTCATATTTTGAAACTAGTTTTTGTAATGGAGACAAATCTGAGAATTTAGCATGTCTTTCATCTGGTCTTGGGTGAACAGTTATTCCATCAGCTCCATATTGAAGACATTTATCACTAATATTAATTATATCAGGCATATTAGCACCTCTAGCATTTCGCACTAAAGCAAATTTATTAATATTTACACTTAAAGCTGTCATTTTGTTAAATTACTTTTCTGTATACCTGATCCATCCATTTTATTACTTTAGGATTTTTATAAATTTCTTCTCTTAGTTTATTAAGATTTTCATATTCATCTAATATAGTTGTAGGAACACCATCTAACATTCCAGATTTTAACCAACCCAGTAACCTCCATATAGCCAAGTCAGCTATAGTTAAATTATTATCTACAAAATAAACCGATTTAGTATTGTGTTTTAAAAGATTTTCTAAAAATTGAAACCATTTAGGAAGATGGTTAGTCGCAAGGATTTTTCTAGCTATCTTTTTTCTTTCTTCATCTTTATCCCTACCCGAGAGTGTAACAAGAAAATTTATATCTTGAGCAGCTTCAATAATTTGATCAATCAAAGCAGCTTTGTAATCATCATTTTTAGGATAAAGTCCTGAGAGTTTACCACAAAATCTTGCAATAGCCCCAGTTTGAGCAAAAATTTTGCCATCAACTTCTAAAACTGGTAATTGTTTAAAAGGTGCAATTTTTTTATTAGGTAATTCTCCTATTTTCTTAAATTTATCATAATCATCGCCCTCAATTCTATAATCTTCAAAAGGAATATCTCCAATGTATAAAGATAAACGGGTAACTTCTGCTCTCCAAAATGGAATTTTAAAATAATATAACGTTATTTTCATGTAACCAATGTTTAATAAATGATACCATATATAAAAATGAATAAAAAAATAGACATATTAATTATCATTTTAAATATATTTTTCTTTACCTATTATTCAATTCAACTTCTTGTTTTTACAGACGAATTTGCATTAGCCAATCTTGGCTTTTTTAATCATGCTATAGCCGGTTTATCTGAAATAATTGGAATTATTTTTATTACATTTGTTATAAGTTTAATTTTGGTATTATTTAGAAATATAGAAAAACAATTACCTTTTTTTATATGTATATTAATCTTTCAACTAGCTTCATCAATTAACTTTTGGAGATATGTTCTAACCGATAGTCCAGGAGAAACTGATATAAATATAATTTCAAACAATGCTATTATTTTTTCAATAATAACTATTTTTACAATAATTTTAGTTATAAAAAATTTTAAAAAAATATAATTCTATATTATATTTTAGAGAATCATTTAAATAGATGATAAAAATAGTAATTTAAGGAGGACAGTATGATTGAGACAGCAGGAGGAATGATCCCTTTTATTTGCCATGTTTTTCTAATTTTATTTGGTGGTTTTTTTGGTCTAAGTTTTGCATTTAATAAAAATTTTGCCAAAAATAGTTTAGGATTTGAATCTATTGAAGCAAGGTTTATGGGAAGACCCCTAGGCTTTTTAATGATTGGAATTGTTTTGATGTTAATAGCAACATTATTTCAATTAGGGGGTTTTACCTCTGTAGATGAAATATTAGGCGCTATGTTTATTTTTACAGTTTTAGCATTCACTTATAACTTACTAACAACACTAAAAATATTAGAGAGTTTTGATGGTAATGATTGGCCTATAAAGCATGCAATTAGACCACTAATCCCTATGATAGTAATCATTATAAGATATTTTTCATTATAAAATTTGTATAAATAGCACTCATTTTTGAGTGCTATTTAAATTCAAAATAATATAGAGACTTAATTATAATTTTTATGATTAAGAAAAATAATCTTACTATTAATGAAAAATTATATAATTTTATTAATGAAATAGTAATACCTGAAACAAATTTAAATATTGATAAATTTTGGAGTGATTTTGCAAGTATTGTTGATGAATTTGACTCATTAAACAAGAGTCTAATAAGTAAAAGATTAGACTTACAATCAAAATTAAATGAGTGGTATAGAAATAATAAAGGAAAAGAGATTAATATTGCAGAATATAAAAAATTTCTCTTAGATATTGATTATTTGATTGAGGAGGGAAATGATTTTAAAATTGATACACAAAATGTTGATCCCGAAATAGCTAATATATGCGGTCCTCAGTTAGTAGTTCCGATAACAAACGCCAGGTATTCATTGAATGCAATTAATGCAAGATGGGGGAGTTTTTACGATGCAATATATGGAACAAATGTCTTGGGAGATTTACCAACAACTAAAGAGTATGACATAAAAAGAGGAAAGAGAGTTATAAAATTTGCCAAAGACCATTTAGATAAAATTGCACCTTTGAAATTATCTTCATGGAATAAAGTAACAAGTATTAATTTAATAAATGACAAAATTAATTTTGATCTTTCTACTAGTCAAACAACAACAATTTTAGATGAAAATCAAATTGCGGGTATTCGTTTGAATTCTGAGAATAAATTAAGTGAATTAATATTAATTGTTAATAATTTGCATTGTCGTATATTTATAAATAGAAATAATATTATTGGAAAAACTGACTCAGCTGGAATTTCTGATATTGTTTTAGAATCAGCTATTTCTTCTATTTTAGATTTTGAGGATAGTGTAGCTACAGTAGATGCAGATGACAAAGTGTTAGCTTATGAAAATTTGCTAGGTTTGATGAAAGGTAATTTAAAGTCAACATTTACAAAAAATCACAAAGAGATAACAAGAGTTTTAAATCAAGATATTAAAATTAAAACTCTAAGTGGAGAGGATAAAATACTTAAAGGAAGATCATTAATACTAGTTAGAAATGTAGGCCATTTGATGACAACTCCTATAATATTAAATAAAGATAATAATGAAATTGGTGAAGGTATTATGGATGGTGTAATAACTTCTTTAATCGCAATTCATGATATAAAAAAATCATCTAATAAAAATTCCATTTATAATTCTATTTATATTGTCAAACCGAAAATGCATGGACCGGAAGAAGTTGAATTTACAGTAAATCTTTTTGAGCGTATTGAGGTAATGTTAAATTTACCCAATAATACAATTAAAGTTGGTATTATGGATGAAGAGAGAAGAACAAGTATTAATTTAAAAGAATGTATACGTGCAGCAAAATCTAGACTAGCTTTTATAAATACAGGATTTCTTGATAGAACAGGAGATGAAATACATACTTCAACTCAAGCTGGTTCATTTATAATAAAAGCAGATATGAAAAATGCTGCTTGGATAAAATCATATGAAGATAGAAATGTAGATATTGGATTAGAATGTGGATTAAAAGGAAAAGCTCAAATTGGAAAAGGAATGTGGGCTATGCCTGATTTAATGTTGGAAATGGTAGAGCAAAAAATTTCACATCCAATGGCAGGTGCCAATTGTTCATGGGTACCAAGCCCAACTGCTGCAACTCTACACGCTATGCATTATCACCATATAAATGTTTTTGATGTTCAAGATAAAATTAAAGCTGAGGGAAAAAGAGGCACATTAGATGATTTACTAACATTACCTTTATTAAATAAAAGAAATTTATCCGAAGAAGAGATTAATAAAGAAATAGAAAATAATGCTCAAGGAATCTTAGGTTATGTAGTTAGATGGATTGATCAAGGAATTGGTTGTTCAAAAGTACCCGATATTAATAATATTGGATTAATGGAAGATAGAGCTACTTGCCGAATATCTTCACAGGCGATTGTTAATTGGATAGCTAGCGGTCTTATAACAAAGGAGCAAGCGCTGAATGCCTTAAAAAAAATGGCTATTGTTGTTGATAAACAAAATATAGGTGATGAAAATTACATACCAATGTCTCCAAGTTATAATACTATAGCTTTTCAAGCTGCAAAAGACCTTGTTTTTGATGGAATTAATCAACCCTCTGGTTATACTGAACCTATATTGCATAAAAGAAGAATAGAATTTAAATTAAAAAATAAAGTTTAACATTTATCATTAGTTATTTCATTTCTTCTCATTGGCATTGAATCTATTATGTCAAATAATGTTAAAAAAATTTTATCATCAGTGCTATAATCTTTAACCATTCCATCATATCCAATTAACCAAATACCATATTTATTTTTTATATATTCAGGTATTGCAAAATCTATATTTTCAAATTTTTCAAAAAAAATTATTTCTAAATTTCTATCTTCAATTTCACATTTATTATCTGATATAAATTTTTTAGTTTTTATAAATATTAAATCTTCATGATTTTCATAAGATATAATTAGTAATCTCTTTTCCCAATTAAATATGGATATTTGTTTTGCCATTAGTTCAAAACTTATAGAGCATATTATTAATAAAATTATGTATTTCATGAAAAATGGTGCCACAGGGCAGATTCGAACTGCCGGCTTACTCATTACCAATGAGTTACTCTACCCCTGAGTTACTGCGGCTAATATTATATTCATATTGATCTTAATTCTTCTAGCTTACGATCCATTACAAAAAACCAAATTGGAGGAATTAAAGCCATCATTAACATTACTGAATAATTAGAGGGCATTTCCATTTTTTTTTCTTCTTGTGATAGTAACGGATAATGTTTGCCAGCACTTTTATGATGTTCACTGTGAAGACCTAAGTTAAAAGTAGACCAATTTGCAGATATATGACGACTATTCCATGAATGTGAATCAGAAAATCTCTCATATTTTCCATCATATATATTTCTGCTCAATCCATAATGCTGAATATAATTTACTAATTCTAATAATGTTATTGAGACTAATGAATGAAAAAGAATAAAAACTAAACCATTCATACCAGCTATATAAAAAGCTATCAATAAAAATATAAATTCTAATGAAAAATAATGCAGTACTCTATTTTGCAAACTAAAAGTTTTTATATTTTTTTTATAAAGAATATTTTTTTCTATTTTCCATGATGAAATAACACTATTAATTACACATCGAATAAAATAAAAATAAAAATTTTCACCTTTTCTAGCTGTTGCAGGATCTTCTTTTGTTGCTACGTTTTTATGATGTCCATAAACATGCTCTATTCTAAAATGACCATACAAACATAATATTAATAAAGTGACTCCTAAAAATCTCATAAATTTACTTTGTCTGTGTATTAGTTCATGAGCAGTAGTTATACCTATGGAACCTCCTGACATTCCAACAGCTGCACCTAAAGCTGCCACAGTAAAAACACTAATATTATTTTTTGATACAACAAATAATCCAAAAAATATAAGAAATAAAATACAAGGCAAAACAATAATAATTGAAAAGTTATGTAATAAATTTTCATTTAATTCTTGATCTTTTTTATTTAGGTAGGGAAGCATTAAATCAATTATAGGAACTAAGATGAACACCCATACAAACGGAGAAAGAGACCATGAGGGAGATATTAGTAATCCTAAAGAGCTTGCACTAATTAAAATAAGAGGTGTTACAAGATAAAAAAACATTTATGATCAATTTCTAATTTAATTTTTAGTTAAAATTGTTTTATAAACAAAATTTTTAAAAAAATGAATATTAATTAATCTTTGGTTTATTAATATTCATGAGATAAAGCAAAGCTATACCATTTCCGCCCCAAATAACTGAAAGTAAATACATATTGAAAGTAAGTCCAAAATATTCTGCCAAATAACCAACTAATACTGGTCCAAATATAAAACCTGCAAAACCAAGTGTTATGAGGTTTGATACGGTAATATTAATTGATTCATTTGAAATTTTAATTGCCTCTCTAATTACAATAGCAATGAAATTTGCAGTACCAAATCCAAACAATAACATACCAAATATTATAAAATATAAATTCATTGTTAATAATGCTAAAAATAAAACTATGCATGAAATAATACTGAAATAGCCACCGATTACATGAGCTCCTAATAAATTGATTAGTCTACTACCCATTAGACGTGCAACAATTTCACCTATACTAAAAAAAATTAATAGTATACCTCCTAAATATAAAGGAATTGATAAATCTTTTGTTAACCACACTGGTGTCCAATCTAAAATAATCCCTAACGTAGCAAAATTCATCATCATCAAAAAACCATAAACAAGTATAATTTTTTTTGGTAATTTAAATTTAACTATTTCTTTTTCAGGTTCATATTCTCTTCTTAATCCAAAAACTTTAAATATAAAAACAAACATAAATGTTGCAAAACCAAGAAGAATAAAAGTAATTCTTGGATCAGAGATATAACTTATGAAGTAAGCTGCTGCAATTGACCCAACTAGTGATCCAGAACTATAGCAAGCTTGAAATAAAGGAAGAATAATTTTATCTGTTTTTTTTTCAATAATTGATATTTGTGTATTTGTAATTGGAACTAAAAAGCCAATAGCAATTCCAAATGGGATCCATGAAATAAGAAAATAATTATAGTTTTGAGCACTTATTAGCAAAAAAGGACAAAAAGAAAAAATTATTAATCCAATAATTGCAGTATTAGTTGTTCCAACTTTAGGTGCAACAACTCTACCGCTAATTTGATTAGAAAAGAAATTGCAAATTCCAAATATAAATAAACCAAATCCTAACTCAGACTCACTAATATTTAACCTTTCAATATTCCATGGAATATGAACAAAATAAATACTTATAGTAAACATCATAATAAATGCACTTACAAAAGATATGTTTCTTTCTTTATTAAAACTATATTCCATTGATTTTGTGAGTATTAAGATTTCATTTTGAACTATATGGTATTGCTATACTATTTATTAATCATATAAAATGGACAAATTGCATAATTTTTAATTAAATTATTGTTAAATATTGATAGTATAATTTTTAAAATATAATCATATAATATTCATAATGAAAGAAATAGATTTTTGGTTCTCAATAGGAAGCACTTATACTTATTTAAGTGTAAATAGGATAAGTGAGGTTTCTAAAAATGAAAATATTAAATTTAATTGGTATCCATTTAGTGTAAGAAAAATTATGATGGATATGGATAACATTCCTTTTACTCCTCCATCCAAAAAAATTAAGTCTGATTATATGTGGAGAGATATAGAAAGGAGAGCAAAATTTTATGGTTTTGAAGCAAAAGTTCCAGCCCCATATCCTTTAAAGGAATTTGATTTAGCAAATCAAATTGCGATCTTAGGTATGAATGAAGGATGGGGAATTGAATATGTAACCACAACTTACAAAAGATGGTTTCAGTTAGGCAAAGAACCTGCAACAGAACCAAATCTCTCAGAGATATTGCAAGAATTGAATTTAAATAAAGAAGATGTGTTAATCAAAGCTAACTCTTCAGAGATAAATGATCAATACTTGGGTAATACAGATAAAGCATTTAAAAATGGAGTCTTTGGTAGTCCAACTTTTATTTATAAAGATGAAGTCTTTTGGGGTGATGACAGATTAGAAGATTGTATCAAGTGGATTGGTTTACAGTAGTATTAATTCTATAGTTTTTTATCTGCTTCAAATAGTCTTCTTACAGAATCATTTAGAATAATTAAGTATAATTTTTAATATAGCATTTAAGGAGTTAAAATGAATCTTAATTTTATTTTTAAGGCACAAGGTGTTGTTCTAATTATTAATGGATTAGGCTCACTTTTTTTAGGGTCTCTGTGGATTTCACAAGGCACTGGTTGGACATCTACACCAGATTTAATAACATTTGGTCAATTTGTTGGAGTAGTTTTGTTTGTTAATGGAATATGGAGTTGGAGATTTCCTGATATTGCAGGAGAGAATATTAAATCAATTGGAATGCTGTTCGCTTTTGGAGGATTATTATTCACTGCTATAATTTTATTTCACATAATTACTGGAGCTGTTGCTGGCGCTACACCGTATGTCAATGTAGTTTTAACTGCACTATTTGCTATAGCTTTTTATATTTACAGTAGATAAATAATAATAAATTTAAATATTAGTGGAGTTAACTCCACTAATATTTATTTATTATTTAATCCCAATTACTTTCCAAAACTCTAGATAAATTAAAGCCAGTAAATTCACATTTATTTAAAAATTCTCTATGGCTTGCCCAAACATTTTTTTCATTTAGTTTATCATGAGCAAGTCCATAATCTTTCATACTTCTAAATCTAATACCAAATCCATATTGCCCAATATGTGATCCTCTGAAAGTACCAACTGTTCCACCGTTTCCTCCATTTTCCATCCAATAATTAAAAAATACTTCAGATGTTTTAATTAAATCTTCTTCATCATCATATTTAAATAACCATTGTGCAAAACAATGTTTTTGACCAGGGTCAGGATCCATTTTATGAGCTAAGGGAATATACAAGTTCATATTTTCCCAATCTGTGACATCGAAGTAAGGACTCATGTCCTTTTGAAATTCTTCATCATTTGAAACTTTATCATCAAACTCTCCAAAATTAGCATTATTTTCAAAACCGGCTGAAAATGAGTAAGATCCAACATTTGTACCTAAATGATTAAATAAGGCACAACCTATTGAGCCATATTTTTCAAAATATTTTCTAGCAGTATTATAGGCCTCTACTGCTTTAGAATGTGGGATTTTATAATCCCAATTAGCAACGATCATAATTACCTCCTTTTTATTATTTATAGTTTATATGTATTATTAAATAATTATTAAATATTACTAGAATTGTATAAATTTATCTTTTAGTTGATATTTTTATATTTAGAATTATTTTAAATTTAAATGATAATGAAATTAATCAATTATATCTTCCCTAAAGGACAATGGTCAATTCCAAGATTAGCAATACTTTTTATTATTTTTGCAATTCTTGATTACATAGTTATTTTCCATCAATTCTAAAAAATAGTGGTTAGTGATTTAATTTTTTCACTAAGAGAAGTAGAAATTAAATTTGGAAAAAAAATAATTTTTCAAAATTTAGATTTAAATCTTCATAAAGGCGATATGATTGCTTTAGTGGGTAATAATGGTGTAGGAAAAAGCACATTAATGAAAACAATTAATCGTGATCAAGACATTGATAATGGAAAAATTTGGAGTCTAACTGATTTAAAAGTTAGTTACTTTAATCAGAAATTTAATGATTTTCATCAAAACAAAATTGAAGATTTTTTTAATGATTTAATGAATGATAAAAATAAACATTTTATAGATATTTATTGTGATAAATTAAACTTAAACAAAAACTCCAATATTGAAAATTTATCAGGAGGACAAAAAAGAAAAGTTTATTTAATTAGATCTCTATTAAAAGAATCTGATGTGTTATTACTTGATGAGCCAACAAATCATCTAGATTTAGAGTGTATTGAATGGTTAGAAAATCATCTCAAAAATTTAAATAAAACAATAATTTGTGTTAGTCATGACAGAACATTTTTAAGTAACTTTACTAATAAAGTTTTTTGGCTAGATCGAGGAAATCTTAGGGTGAGCCCTAAAGGTTTTAAAAATTTTGACAAATGGTCAGAAGAACTTTTAGATCAAGAATATAGAGAGTTAAGAAATAGAAAACAATTTGTAAATTTAGAATTAGAATGGGCTAATAAAGGTGTAAAGGCAAGAGTTAAAAGAAATGAAAAACGTCTTCAAAGAGCTAAAGAATTAAAAATTCAATTAGAAAAGGATGAGACATCATATAGAAGTGCTATAAAATCATTGAAACCACAGATCGCTAAGAAATCTTCAGATCAATCAAGGTTTATTGCTGAATATAATAATGTGTCAGTAAGATATCCAAATCAAAAAAATTTTGTTTTTGAAGATCTTAATATTAAGATTAGTAAAAATGACAGAATAGGTTTGTTGGGAAAAAATGGCTCTGGAAAATCTACATTTCTTAAAACTTTATTAAATGAAATATCAATTACAACAGGTAAATTAAAACTGAAAAAAAATTTAGAATTTTCATATTTTGATCAGTTAAGAAATGATTTAAATGGAAGAAAATCAATCAAGGATATTTTAGTTCCTTCTGGAGGTGATTATCTAAAAGTTCAAGGAAGAGAGCGTCATGTTTGTAGTTATGTTAAAGATTTTCAGTTTGATCCCAAAAATATAAATCATACAATTCAAACCTTATCAGGAGGAGAGCAAAATAGACTACTTCTTGCTAAAGTTTTAGCAAATCCAAAAACAGGTTTAATTCTAGATGAGCCAACCAATGATCTTGATTTAGAAACATTAGATTTACTTACAGAAATGTTATCAAATTATAAAGGTACATTATTAATTGTTTCACATGATAGAGATTTTTTAGATCAAACAGTTAATAAAATAATTTATTTTAATGAAGATAAAAAAGTTTTACTTTTTCATGGAGGATATAGTGATTTTTTAAAATCTTTAAAAAATAATAATAAAATTGATAAAAACATAAATAAAAAAAAGAAAAATATAAAAAAAGAAAATCAAAAAAAATTGTCTTTTAAATTCCAATATGAATTAAATAAACTACCTGAAGAAATTAAAATAATTGAAAATAAAATACAAATAATTAAAAATGATTTATCAAATACAAATTTATATATGGAAGATTCTGAAAAATTTGATAAAATAACTAAAGAACTAAATATCTTATCTGATGATCTAGTAATTAAAGAAGATCGATTATTAGAAATTATGGAAATAGAAGAAAAAATAAAATTTGAAAATGAAGCATAGGAAAATAAATTTTATAGGCTGGCTTTTATTTGTTATTTCCTCAATTTTTTTTATTGTATCAAGTTTTGGCAATCTTTGGTCAATGTTGGGCAGTATATTCTTTTTTATAGCTTGTTTAGTTTTTCTGATACCTTTTTTCTTAAAAAATTAATTTAATAGCTATTAGATTTATTATTATCTAATTTAATCTCTTTCATTTCATTTACAATATTTTGTGCAGCATCATTCATGATTCTAAAATCAGATAACACTGTAACTAAATTAAATCCCATATCGATCATTCTTTTTGCATATTTTGTTGATCCATTATGAATACCTGAAATCTTTTTATATTTTTTAGTTTTTTTAACAATCATCTCTAGATTATCTAATATTTTTTTATCCTCTACGTCAAATTTAGGCTTTAATCCATATGAAGAGCTCATGTCTGCTGGTCCTATATAAACTCCACTTAGTTGTGGTACTGATAAAATTTCATCAATATTATTTATTGCCTCTTCTGTTTCAATCATTGCAAAGCTCAATATGTTATTATTAGCATTTTTAAAATAATCTTTTCCATAATGAAGTTGTGCACGCAAAGGACCAAAGCTTCTTTGACCTTTTTGGGGATAGTAGCAATAAGACACAAATTCTTCACAATCTTTTTTATTATTTATCATTGGGGCGATTATTCCCAAAACTCCTAAATCTAACATTTTCATTATTATTCCAGGCTCATTCCAAGGAATTCTAACCAATGGAGAAGAAGTTGAATTTTGTAGAGCCTGAAGTATCGCTATACTAGATTGATAATCATTTTGCCCATGCTGCATATCAATAGTTATAGAGTCCCAACCCATTTTTCCAAAAGATTCAGCTATAAATGAATTAGGCAGGTGAAGCCAACCGTTAATAATTGGTTTTTTACTATTATATAAATCGATTATTTTATTTTGCATAAATTTATAATCCTTTATACATTCGAAAAATTAAATTAATAGTTTAACTTTAAATTTTATTTAAATACAAGATTATATATGAAAAATAAATTTAAAGTTTCTCAAATTCAATTTCAGGCAAAACAAACTCCCACATTAAATTCGATATTATTAGAGAAGTATTATAAAAAATCTTTATTATTTAAACCCGATTTAATTTGCACACCAGAATGCTCCAACATCATTACCGGAGATAATAAATATTTATTTAATAACGTAAATTATCAAAATGATTGTCCGGTATTAAAAATGACTAAAACTTTTGCAAAAAAAAATAATATTAACATCAATATTGGATCTCTTCTTTTAAAACAACAAAATAAAAAAAAATTAATTAATCGATCTTTCCTAATTGATAATTATGGAAAAATTAAATCTTTTTATAATAAAATTCATATGTTTGATGTTAACATTAATCTAAAAGAAACTTATAAAGAGTCTCATTCATTTGAGTCTGGAAATAAAATTTCTTTATTTAATATTAATAAAGTAAAATTTGGTTTTACAATTTGTTACGATTTGAGATTCCCACTACTTTTTAGAAGTTTAGTAAAAAAGGGAGCTGAAATAATTTTAATGCCAGCTGCCTTCACTGTACCAACTGGAAAAGCACATTGGGAAACTCTAATTAAAGCAAGAGCAATTGAAAATAGCATATTTGTCATTGCAACCAATATGTGTGGAACACATCATAATAAAAGAAAAACTTATGGGCATTCCGCAATTATAGACCCATGGGGAAAAATATTAAATATGGCAAAAAATAAACCAAAAATTATAAATACTGTTATTGATTTAAATCAAATTAAAAAAGTAAGAGCAAGGATACCGTCAATTTATAATGACAAATTTTAAATCACTAATATCTGGAATTGGAGATTTAAAAAATACTAAACAATATTATGATAATTGGGCTACAGATTATGAATCTAATTTAGAAAATTGGAATTATAAAATTCCATTAAAAATTGCTAGGATTTTAAAAAAAAATGTAAAATATCCCCCTAAAAATATACTAGATTTAGCATGCGGAACTGGTTTATTTGGAGTTGAATTAAAAAAAATTTATAAAAATGTTAATATTTTTGGATCTGATATTTCTTCAAAAAGTATTCAATTAGCTAAAGAAAAAAAAATATATAAAAATCTTAAAATATCTAACTTTGAAAATAAGATAATTTATAAAAAAAAATTTGAAATTATATCTTTGGTAGGAGCTATGACATATTGTAAAAAATTTGATAAACTTTTTTCAAATGTTCAATTTTATCTATTAAATAAAGGGTATTTTGTATTTTCACATAGAATAGATTTATGGGAGAAGCAAAATTTTGATATAATTTTAAGCAATTTATCAAAAACATTCGATTTAGTTTATAAATCAAATCCTAATAATTATTTGCCAAAAAATAAAGATTTCTCAAATAAAATTAAAGTAAGGCTTGTTTTATTACAAAAACGTTAAAAACATCAAAATATTTTTATATAATTTGTTTGAAAAGAGAGAATCGGATAAAAAGGGAAAAGGGTTTATTAATTCCATAAACCAGTTTAAAAAGAAGGGATGCGCGCCGTTTCCCTTCTTTTTTTATACACCAGTTAAAAATGATTTGGCAATATTTATATATTTTTTTTTAATATATTGAATTTATTCATTTTTTTTAATGTTTTATTACTTACATGATGTTCAATTCCTTCAGCGTCAGCGGCTGCAGTTGATGGGTCTATTCCTAAATTTAATAAAAATGTATAAACAATATTATGCCTTTTTTTTGACTCACTAGCAATTTTTTGCCCTTTTAAAGTGAGAAAAATAGATCTATATGGCTCTCTTTTAACATAACCTTGGCTTTGTAATCTTTGTACTGTTTTGTTTGCTGTTGCTTGTGCGATCCCTAATTTAGATGCTATATCAACAATCCTAGCTTCACCTTTAATATTATGAAGTTCGGCAATTAATTCAAGATAATCTTCAGTATTCTCAGTTTTATGAGCATTACGCACTTTTGTAAAAGACATCAGTTAAATATATCACAATTATTAAAAAAAAAATAACTCTAATTTATAGCCATAGCTATATTTTTTAGCTATATATGTAATATGAATGCATTAATTTCAGCTTTTGTTGATAAGAAAAAAATTATTTTAGCTAATGAAGGAAGATTATTAAAAAAATCTTTTTATGGTTTATTAATAATTGCTTTGGCTTTTCAAGGTGGAACTTTTGGAGAAACAATAAGAAATTCAATGGTTGATGCATACATACAAGTATCAGTATTTGTTGGCTTTACACTTTTTGTTTTTATTGGATTAGATAGTCTAACAAAATTTAATATTAGGATTTTTTTATCTAAATCAAAAAAATTTCATGTTTTAATTGCATCATTATTAGGAGCTTTACCAGGTTGTGGAGGTGCAATAATTGTTGTTACACAATATATCCAAGGTAGAATATCTTTTGGAGCATTAGTTGCTGTATTAACTGCTACAATGGGTGATGCAGCATTTTTAATTTTGGCAGTTGAACCTTCTACTGGTTTATTAATTTTTTTGATTGGGATTATTTTTGGATCTATATCTGGTTATTGTATTGATTTTATTCACGGAGAAGAATTTATGCAACCTAATTCTAAAATTGATATTAAATTTGAAAAAGTCAAAAAAACATTTGTATCAAATTTTAATATATTTTGGTTATTGTTATTTATTCCTGGTTTTGTCATTGGTATTATGACTGCCTTTCAAATTCAAATTAATAATAATTTTTATAATAATATTTTTATTTTAATTGGTTCTTCAGGGGCTATTCTTTCTATTTTTATGTGGTCATTAAACCCTTTGAGTGATTTTCAATGCTCAACTGATAAAAGTAGAGGTTTTATTTCTCGTGTTGTCGATACAACAAATTTTGTTACAACTTGGGTTATTAGTGGTTTTTTAATATTTGAAATATTAATTTATTTTATTAATTTTGATTTAAAAATATTTTTTGATTTATGGGCTCCATTTGTACCCTTAGTAGCTATTTTATTTGGTTTTTTACCAGGATGTGGTCCTCAAGTAGTAGTTGCTACTTTTTATCTTAACGGATATATTCCCTTATCTGCAGAACTTGGCAATGCAATTTCTAATGATGGAGATGCACTATTCCCCGCGATAGCTCTTGCTCCTAAAGCTGCAATTATTGCAACTCTATATAGTGCCATACCAGCTTTAATAGTTGCATACGGATATTTGTTAATTTTTGAGTAAAAAAAATAAAAAAAATTCACCTTTTAAAATTTGTTTAATTTGTCATAAACAATTTTTTTGGAGAAAAAAATGGCAAAGAGATTGGGAGAATGTTAAATATTGTTCAAAAAAATGCTCTAAAAAAATAAAATAAATTATTTGAAATTATCATTTTTATTATATTCTTAATTGTGCCTAAAAAAACCACTAAACCTAATCAAAATAGTACAAAAGTTAAAGTTCGCAAAGCTAGATTGGAAAGATTGGAAAGACAATTAAAATTAAATATACAAAAAAGAAAAAATATTAAAAAATTATATGGATAAAATAATTATTAAAGGTAAATCAAGTCTATCAGGTTCATTAAATGTTCATGGATCAAAAAATGCTACATTACCAATATTAGTCTCATCACTTTTGAATTTAAATGATTTAATTTTGACAAATTTTCCTAATGTTGATGATACAAAAAATATGTTAAAACTTTTAAATAGTTTTGGGGTGAAAATTAATAAAGATAAAAATAAATACATTATTAATAGTTTTGAATTAAAAAATATTACCGCAGATTATGACATAGTTAGAAAAATGCGCGCCTCTATATTGATTTTAGGACCATTATTATCAAGATTTGGATATGCAAAAATTTCTCTTCCAGGTGGATGTGCAATTGGAACAAGGCCTATTGATATTCATTTAGAAGGTTTAAGTAAACTTGGCGCATCATTTAAAATTGAAAATGGATTTGTTATAGGTAAAGTTGATGAATTTTTAGTTGGAACTTTAATTGAATTGCCATTTCCAAGTGTAGGAGCTACAGAAAATATTATTATGGCTTCAGTTTTAGCAAAGGGAGAAACTACAATTAAAAATGCAGCAATGGAACCAGAAATTGAAGATTTGTGTATTTGTTTAAATTCTATGGGAGCAAATATCCAAGGCTTCGGAACAAGTACAATAAATATTAATGGAGTGGCAAAACTTTATAAGTCAAATCATAAAATTGTTTCAGATAGAATTGTAGCAGGAACATATATTATAGCAGCAGTTATGTTAAATTCTAGATTTGAAATAAAGAATTTAAATCCAAATCATTTAGTTTCTCTAATAGATACACTTAAAATTATGGGCGCAAATATTCACATAAAAAAATCTTCAATTATTGTTGATAAATCATATAAATTGCAATCAGCTAAAATAACTACATTACCTTATCCTGGATTTCCTACAGATCTACAGGCTCAAATAATGGCACTTATGTGTTTGGTTAATGGTAACTCTGTAATAAAAGAAACAATTTTTGAAAATCGCTTTATGCATGTACCTGAGCTGAATAGACTTGGGGCAAAAATAAAAGTTATAAAAGATACTGCATACATCAAAGGAAATCAAACTTTTAAAGCTGCACAAGTTATGGCAAGTGATTTAAGAGCTAGTGTAAGTTTGATACTAGCCGGTTTATGTGCAGAAGGTGAAACCACAATTAATAGGGTTTATCATCTAGATCGAGGTTATGAACCTATAGAGAAGATGCTTTCAGGGTTAGGCCCAGACATAAGAAGAGAAAAAAAATAAGTTTCTCTAGTTTTTTTGTAAATGAAGTTATAAAGGTCGCAAATTATGAATAAAATTATAATAGCTGTTCCTAGAGGTAGAATTATAAAAGAATGCCGAAGTATATTATCCAAAACAACTTTTGCCCCTGAACCTCTGCTATTTGATAATAATACCAGAAAATTAAGATTTAAATCAAAGAAAAAAAATGTAGAATTCATAAAAGTTAGAGCTTTTGATGCCTGCACTTTTGTTGCTTTTGGCGCAGCACACCTAGGTATTGCTGGAGATGATGTTATTAAAGAGTTTAATTATTCAGAAGTTTATGCACCTTTAGAATTAAACATTGGACATTGTAGAATTTCTGTAGCTGCTCTTAAAAGTTTATTAAAAAAAGAAGAACCTGAAACTTGGAGTAATATAAGAGTTGCAACAAAATATCCTCAAATAACAAAAGATTATTTTTCAAAAAAAGGGATACAAGTTGAAATAATAAAACTTAATGGCTCAATGGAATTGGCACCTTCTTTAAAAATGTGTAGAAGAATAGTTGATTTAGTTTCTACTGGTAAAACTCTAAAAGTAAATGGACTTAAAGAAGTTGATGAAATAATGAAGATCCAATCTAAGTTGATTGTAAATCGTTCAGCCTACAAAACAAAAATGAATGAAATTAAAAAAATTATTTCTGAAATAGAAGATAATTTATAATGAAAATAATTAAATATAATAAGAATTTTTATAAAAATTTAGATCAAGAACTTTTGAAACGATATAAACAAAATAATATTTTAATTCATAACGATGTTAAAAAAATTATTAGAGATGTAAAAAAAAATGGTGATAAATCTATATTAAAATATACAGAAAAATTTGATAAAATCAAAATTGATAGTAATAAATTATTATTAGATCAAAGTATTTTTAAAAGTAATAAAATAGATAAAAATATTCTAAATAGTTTTAGGAAATCCATAAAAAATATATCCAAATTTCACAAAAAACAATTTCCTAAAAATATTTTACAGAAAAGTAAAAACATTTTACTTAAATCTGTTTGGAAGCCTATAGACTCTGTGGGCCTTTACATACCAGGAGGTAATGCATTTTATCCATCTTCATTAATTATGAATGCTGTTCCAGCTATTATTGCCGGTGTTAAAAGAATAGTATGTGTAACTCCACCAAGTAAAAAACATAATCCATATTTATTAGCTTTGCTTAAAGAACTAAATTTAAATGAAGTTTATAATATTGGAGGAGCTCAAGCTATAACAGCTTTAACCTTTGGAACAAAAACTATTAAACCTGTTAATAAAATATTTGGACCAGGTAATGCATATGTCGCAGAAGCAAAAAAACAACTTTTTGGAAATGTAGGTATAGATATGATTGCTGGACCTTCAGAAATTATTGTAGTAGCTAATAACCAGAACAAACCAGATTGGGTCGCTTCAGATCTTATGGCACAAGCTGAGCACGACATAAATGCACAAGCCATATTAATAACTGATGATATAAAATTTGCTCAAGAGGTGATATTACAAATAAAAAAATTAAACACTGGATCTGTTAAAAAAAATATAATTAATAAAAGCCTTAAACAAAATGGATTAATTATTTTATTAAAAGATATATTTACTTCATCAGAAATAATTAATTATATTGCACCAGAGCATTTACATATACATATTAAATCATATAATAAATTACTTCCATATATAAGAAATACAGGTGGTATATTTCTTGGAGAGTATTCAACAGAAGCATATGGGGATTATATTATAGGAACAAATCACATTTTACCTACTTCTGGTTCAGCAAAATTTTCTTCAGGATTAGGTGTGCTTGATTTTATGAAAAGAAATTCTATTGTGGAAATGAATTCGATCGCTGCAAATCAACTTGCTTCCGATGTAGAAAATATGGCAAACGTAGAAGGATTAGATGCACATAAATTATCAGTTAAAATTAGACAAAATAATTAAATTTATCTATAAGGAGAATAAATGCCAAAAGAGGGGTCAATAGAATTTCAAGGAGTTGTCTTAGAACTTCTTCCCAATGCAATGTTTAAAGTTAAGCTTGAAAATGATCATGAAATTCTTGCGCATTCATCAGGAAAAATGAGAAAAAATAGAATTAGAGTATTGGCGGGAGATAAAGTAACAGTTGAAATGACACCATATGATTTAACAAAAGGCCGCATAACTTTTAGATGGAAATAAATACTAATAAAAAAATAAAAAATATTCTCAAACTTAATAAGAAATCAAAATGTCCTCATTGTAAAAAAATTGCTGAACAGGAATTCTTCCCCTTTTGCTCAAAAAAGTGTTCTAACTTAGATTTAATGAAATGGTTGAATGATGAATACCAAGTATTTCAAAAATCTGATTAAAAAATTGAATATTTAATTGAATATAATATCAAAACACTTTATCAACCTAATTATTGCCCAGGTAGCTCAGTTGGTAGAGCAGAGGACTGAAAATCCTCGTGTCGGTGGTTCGATTCCGCCCTTGGGCACCACTTAATATAATCAATCTGATATAATTCTTCATTTTTAATTATTAAATTTAAATATTTTCAATTAAATCATTATGTAAAATATATTATTTATAAAATTAAATTATGAAAAGTGATCCATTACTAAAACCATTTAAATTAAAACATTTAGAAATAAAAAATAGACTGATGACTTCAGCTCATGAGCCATCTTACGCAGAAAATGGAATGCCTAAAGAAAGATACAAATTATATCACGTTGAAAGAGCTAAAGGTGGAGTAGGTTTAACTATGACGGCTGGTAGTGCCATAGTTTCTCCTGACTCACCTTCAACTTTTGGAAATTTACATGCCTATAAAGATGAAATAATTCCATGGCTAAAAAATATAACAAAAGAGTGCCATGACTATGGTTCAAAAGTAATGATTCAAATTACACATTTGGGAAGACGCACAAATTGGGACCATTCTGATTGGTTGCCAGTTCTTTCAGCTTCAAATGTCAGGGAGCCTGCTCACCGAGCATTTCCAAAAGAAGCAGAAGATTGGGATATAGAAAGAATAATTAATGATTATGCAAATGCCGCTCAACGTATGAAAGAAGCAAATATGGATGGAGTTGAAATAGAAGCCTACGGTCATTTTTTAGATTCTTTTTGGTCGCCCGCTACAAATAAAAGAAATGATGGATATGGAGGAGTTTTAGAAAATAGAATTAAATTCTCTTTAAAAGTTATAGAGGCAATTAGAAAATCTGTAGGAAGTAAATTTATAGTAGGAGTGAGAATGGTAGCTGATGAAGACTGGAAAGAAGGACTAACAAAAAAAGAAGGTTTAGAAATAGCGCAAAAAATAATTAACACAAATAAAGTTGATTTTTTAAATATTATAAGAGGCCATATTGATACTGATGCAGCTTTGACTAAAGTAATACCTATTCAAGGTATGGCTTCCTCACCTCATGTTGACTTCGCAGGAGATATAAAACAAAAAACTTCCTTCCCAATTTTTCATGCTTCTAAAATCAATGATGTTGCTACAGCAAGATATTCAGTTCAAACTGGTAAACTTGATATGGTAGGAATGACTAGAGCGCATATAGCAGAACCTAACATTGTTAATAAAATTATTACTCAAAAAGAAGATACTATTAGACCATGTGTTGGAGCAACATATTGTTTGGATAGAATCTATCAAGGTAAAGAAGCTTTATGTATTCACAATCCTGCTACTGGTAGAGAAAAATTCATACCTCATGAAATTACTGAAAAATCAGAAAAGAAAAGAAAAATTGTTATTGTAGGTTCAGGGCCATCTGGGCTTGAAGCAGCAAAAGTTTGCTCTGAAAGAGGTCATAAAGTAACTGTATTTGAAGCTAATAATTCTCCAGGAGGTCAAATAAATCTTATTATCAGATCAAAAAGAAGAAAAGATATGAGAGGAATTATAGATTGGAGATATGATATTTGTAAAAAAAATAATGTAAATTTTTTTTTCAATACTTTAGCAGATAAAAATATAATTCTTAAAGAAAATCCAGATATCGTAATTATTGCAACTGGAGGAATCCCAAATATAAATAATGTACACGGAAATGAATTAACTTGCTCTACTTGGGATATAATTAGTGGATTAATAAATATAGAGGAAGAAGTAATACTTTATGATGATAGTGGTTCATATTCAGGATTACAGGCAGCAGAAGTAATAATTGATAAAGGAGCAAAACTAGAAATTATTTCACCAGAAAGATATTTCTCACCTGAGATTGGTGGATTAAATCATGTTCCTTTTGCAAAAAAATTTATTGAAAATGATGTATTAATAACAATTAACAAAAGAGTTAAAAAAATTATTAAAGAGGGTAACAGATTATCAGTAATGATTAGCTCGGATTATTCAGAAAGAATTGAAAAAAAGAAGACATCTCAAGTGGTGGTTGAACATGGAACTTTACCAAATGATGACCTCTATTTTGCTTTAAAAGAAGATTCAATTAATCAGGGCATTATTGATTATAAATCCTTAGTTGCTGGCAATCTCAAAGAAATTTATAAAAATAAACAAGGAAAATATTTCTTATATAGAGTTGGAGATTCTATATCCAGCAGAAATATACATGCCGCAATTTATGACTCTATGAGAATCTGTAAAGATTTATAAATCACTATAATTAATTATTAACAGTATTACACATCATTGTAAGTTTATATAATAAAGTATATCATTAATTTTGTGTTTAAAATTTATAAATTACCTTTTTTTATATTAATTTTCATAATAATTTATCTATTATTTACGAAGTTTATTATAAATGATACAGGATATTATTTTGCATATGACTATATAATTAATAAACTAGAAATTAATAATACTAAAAATAAAATATCTTTAAAAAATAATCAAAATTTAGAAATAGAAAATATAGATAATACTTTTTTGTTTAAAGATGCCTATGGTTTTGCACCTAAGGAAATAAAAAAATTAGATAAATATGAACCTTCAATTGAACAACTTTATGAAACTAATACTTGGATAAGGTCTAATGGAGGGGATTATTCAAACAAATTTTCAAATTTAAAATTAATAAATAAAGATAATATTTATAATTTAGATTTAGATTTTAAGTTAGAATTAGACAATAATAAAATATTTAAAAAAAAATGGATGAATAATGTAGAGACTAATCCAATTTTTTTTAATGGACTACTATTCATCATAACGCCATTCAAAGAATTAATTGCCGTAGATATTTTAAATAAAAAAATTAAATGGAAATTTAAATCTCTTAAAAAAATTGACTCAAGAGGTATAACTTTATGGATTAATAAAAATGATAAAGATAAATCTTGTATATTTGTTCCAATACGTAATGGATTATTTTGTGTAAATTATAAAACTGGCAAACTTAATAAAAATCTTGGAAAAAATGGATTTATAAAAACAGGTATTGTAAGAGCTGCACCCATAATTTGGAAAGATTATGTTGTTGTGGCAACTGTTAATGATCAAAAGGTAAAAATAATATCTTTAATTGACGGTAAAATCATTGATGAAATTGATATTCATCCAAAAAATAGGAAGTTCAAAGGTGGAAGTCCTTGGGGTGGAATTTCTTTTGATAAAAAAAATAGTTTGTTATTTTTAACTACTGGAAATCCTAGGCCAGCTTTGATTGGATCTTCAAGACCAGGTAAAAATAAAAATGCTAATAGCATAATTGCAATTAATTTAGAGGAAAGAAAAATATCTTGGACATTCCAAGAAGTTGCTCACGATTTGTGGGACTATGATATTGCTTCTCCGCCTTTATTGGCAACAATTAATTTAAATAATAAATTAGTCGATGTGGTAATTGTAACTACAAAAATTGGAAATACTCTAATTTTTAATAGGATAAATGGACAATCACTTAATGACATAAAATATAAACATGTTCCAAGATCAGATTATAAAGAAGAAATAGTATCTCCAAAACAAATTCAAATAACAAATCCTCAGCCATTTATGGATCTTAATTTTTCAATAGATGATTTTGATGGAAGGTTAAATTCTGAAAAGCAAAAAATATTACAAAATATTGATGATTATAATTTTGGTACTTTTATCCCACCATCTTTTAAAAAAGATGTTATTGTTTATGGATTGCATGGCGGAGCTCAATGGCCTGGTGCAGTCTTTGACCCATTTACTCAAAATATATATTTGCAAGTAAATCAAATACCTTGGTTATTAAGATTATTTGTAACATCAGAAGAAACTCATCCACAAAATATGCAAGAAGAATTTAATCTTTATAAACAGCTTTGTTCTTCATGTCATAAAGAAAATAGAAGTGGCAATTATCTTACGGTAGATGAAAAGAATATTGACTATGTTCCAAGTCTTGTAAAATTTAATGATGAAAATTATGTAGATTATAATTATTTTATTAATAAGATATCAAAAAAACATAAAATAAAATTCATAGATGATGATTTGATTAAAATTCACAATTTATTAATTAATTGGGATAAAAAAATTTATAACTCTAGAAATTTTAATACAAATTTTCAATGGTCTCAATTTCTTTATTCTGATGATTTACCAGTTACTAAACCTCCATGGGGGAAAATTGTATCATTAAATATAATCGATGGTAAAATTAATTGGGAAGTTCCTAGTGGTTATGTAACATCAAAAAAAATTGGCACTTCTAATTTTGGAGGTTTAATTGTTACTGCAGGAGGAATTATTTTTTCAACCGGAACTAATGATAAAAAAATAATAGCAACAAACTCTAATAATGGAGAGGAGTTGTGGTCTTATCAAATGATAGCTGCTGGAAGTACTGCCCCAATTACTTTTGAATTAAATCAAAAACAATATATAGCTGTTGTTTCTACGGGTGGAAGATACCATAATTATTCTAAAAAATATGGTGAATTATACGTATTTAGCTTAGATATAGATTAGTGGAAAATAATTTTAAAAAAAAATCACACTTTTCAAGATTGACTGATAAAATTCAAAGAAGAAATAGAGGTAATACTAATATGCTTATTAAAAACTATTTTTATTATTTTCTCTCTAAGTTTAAAAATTTTACTAAAGATAAAAGAGCTCATATTTTATTACAATTAAATAAAAGTTCAGTTATTGCAGAGATTGGGGTTTGGAGAGGAGAATTTTCAAATTTAATATATAATTTTTCTTTACCCAAAAAACTTATTCTTGTTGATCCTTGGGTATTTGATCCAAAAATAAGAGGATGTGCCCCTCAAGTTGATGGCAATGAACCACTTAATCAAAAATTTTTTGATGATGCTAAACTTTCAGTATATAAAAAATTTAAAGGTTTAGAAGAAGTCAATATTGTAGATACGGATTCATTTAATGCATCCACTATTTATGATGATAATTATTTTGATTACATATATATTGATGGTGAACATTCCTATAATGCCGTTTTTAATGATTTAACATATTGGTATCCTAAACTGAAAAAAAACGGTAAAATTTTTGGAGATGATTTTTATTGGCGAGAAGAAGATAATTCATTTAGTGTTAAAAAAGCATATGAAGATTTTATATTACAATACAATATAAAAAAATGGTGCGTGTTTAAATCTCAAATTTGTCTTATTAAATAGAATGCCTAAAGATAAAATAATTGTAAGCTCAGCAGATAGTAAATATTTTCAACTTATTAAAGAATTATTCTTATCATTAAAAAAAGCAGATGTTTTTAACGAATATCAATTTGCAATTTTAGATACTGGACTAAGTGAAGATCAGTATACTTATTTTAAGGATAATAATGTTAAAATTGAGGAGGCTAAGTGGAATGTAGATGTGCCAAAGTATAAAATTTTAGGCAGAAATCACTTAAAAACTCAAGTTGCTCGAGCATTTTTGCCTGATTATTTTCCAAATTTTAAAATCTATATTTGGCTTGATGCAGATTTGTGGTTGAATGATCTGAGTACATTTCATTTATACGAGAGAGGAGCTATGCAGGAATGTTTAGCGATTACACCACAATCAGATAGATCGTATTTTAATAATGCTAACGTAGAGTGGTTTATGAACTTTCCCAAGAAAGTAAAAACAATAAATTATAAAAATATATCAAAATCAATTTCAAAAAAATTAGCAAGAAAATATGCGTTTTATTCGACACTAAATGCTGGAGCATTTGCAATTAGTTCAAAAAGAGAAATTTGGGATTGTTTTCAAAAAAATATTAAACTAGCTGCAAAGAAAGGTAGAATCTTTGGAACAGATCAAGTAGCTCTTGCTTTAAGTGTGTATGAAGATAAAATTCCAACTCAATTTTTACCAGCATATTGTAATTGGATGTGCGAATTTCATCTTCCAATGTTTAATGAACAATCGAAAAAATTTATAGAACCATACTTGCCATATCACCCAATAGCTCTAATACATCTTGCAGGATTAGACGAAATAAGAAAAGATAAAAATGTACTTACAAAGGTAAAAAATATTAAGGGAGAAACATTAAATAGATCTCTAAGATTTAATGTTTAAATTTGATAAACTTGTTTTTGGTGATGCAGGTTGGGGTGATGAATTTCTAATTGCTACTTTAATGACATTACTAGTAAGTATAATGTCAATGGGTTTGGGATTATTCATAGCAATAATAACTGTGTGGGCCAAGCTTATTCAGAACAAAATTACTAGACTCTTAGCTAATTTTTATACAACAGTAATAAGAGGCGTACCTGAATTATTAGTAATTTATTTAATTTTTTTTGGTGGAAATGCAGTTGTTATGAAAATAGCTAAAATTTTTGGTTATCATGGCTATATCGAACTCAATGCATTTACTATTGCAACAATTGCGATTGCTATAATTTCAGCAACTTATTCAAGTGAAGTTTTAAGAGCTGCTTACTTATCAGTTTCTAAGGGTCAATTAGAAGCCGCTAGGGCATTAGGCATGAATAAATTCAGTATTTTTATAAAAGTTATTAGCCCTCAAGTAATCAGATATGCTTTACCAGGCATTGGAAATGTATGGCAAATTACACTTAAGGATACTTCGCTAATTTCTGTTACAGGTCTTGTAGAAATAATGAGACAATCAAGAATCTCTTCAAATGTTGAGCATTCTCCTCTAACATTTTTAATAACAGCTGCAGTTTTATATTTGTGTTTAACTACTTTTTCAGGAAGATTTTTCAAATATTTAGAAATAAATTACTCAAAGGGATATTCAACATGATTGAATATTTTCAGAGTTTTCAAAATACTTTAATTTTTAAAAATTTTTTTATAGTTCTATCTGGCCTAGACAATACCCTACTGCTTTTATTAGTTTCTTTACCAATAGGTTTTATATTAGCATTAATTTTTGCTCTTGGAAGAGTATCAAAGATAAAGTTATTATCTTCTACGATTGCAAGTTATATCTTTGTTATAAGAGGGACACCATTATTAGTTCAAATTTATTTAATTTATTTTGGATTAGGTTCAGTAAAATATATTAGAGAAAGTTTTTTATGGTATGCATTAAAAGAGCCTTTTTGGTGTGGAGTAATTGCTTTAACAATCAACACAGTTGCCTATGGGGCAGAAATTTTTAGAGGAGGTATTCAATCAATTGATAGGGGTCAAGTTGAATCAGGCTTATCACTAGGTTTTAGTAAATTTTTGCTTTTAAGAAAAATAATTTTACCTATTGCTATTAGAAAAGTTTTACCTTCATATGGTAATGAATTAATACTAATGGTTAAGGCTACTTCTTTAGTTAGTTTGACAACTTATATGGAGATGACTGGTTTAGCTAGAAAGATAATGGCAAAAACTTTTGCACCAGTAGAAGCTTTTATCGCTGCTGGAATTCTCTATTTATTTTTAAATTTTTTAATGGTTCAATTTGTAAAATATTTAGAATGGAAATATAATCCACACTTACGACTAAACTAACTATCCTTTAAATTTCTTGTGACAGGAACCACAATTTTCAGCCATTGATTTAAATGAATCATTAAGCATCTCCTGATCTTCTAATTCCACACTTAGTTTAATCATCTCAATATCATTTATAAATTTTTGGGTGTATTCTGCAAAAGTATCGATCTTCTCAATATTATCTGGATCATCAACTGTAGTCCAAATTGATTCACTAGCCTTACCATATTGACTGCCTTCAGGGAATAAACCCTTAAATTGTATTGCTGCATTAAGCAATATTTCGCTTAATCTTTGAATTTCTTCAAAATTTTCTGAAGATATAATTTTGTGAATTTTCGAGGATGAGCTTTTTATTTCCTGCATTTTAGCCATTCTTGTATTAACTATTTCCTCTAGAGATTTGTCTTCAAGAGTGACTTGATGGGCGAAAATAAGAGTGGGTAAAACAAAGGTTAGCAATAAAATTTTAAATATAATAGCCATTTTTAGTAAGAATACTATTTAGGTACTTATATCCAATTTTTGCATATTCAAGTGGGTTTGCTTTTTTTGGATCTTGTTCAGCTTCAATAACTAACCAATTTGTGTATTCATTATCATATAAAATTTTTATCAATGGATTATAATCAATACATCCATCACCTGGTACAGTAAATACACCTTCTAAAAACGAGTCTCTAAAACTTAAATCATTTTTTATTGAATTAAGAAAAATATTTTTTCTTATATCTTTACAATGTACATGATTAATTCTTGAAATATAAGTTTTCAAAATTTTTTCATAATCTGCTTTAGCAAACATTAAATGCCCGGTATCATATAGAAGAAAAGTATTTTCATTTGTACAGGAGATAAATTTATCAACATCTTCTTCTGATTGAATTATCGTTCCCATATGTTCGTGGTAAGACATTGGCATTCCTTCATCAATTAACATGTTAGAAAGTTCATTAATTTTTTGGCAATAACTTTTCCATTCATCTTTCTCCAAACTTGGCCTGGAACTTAATGGTTTGCTCCCATCTCCTTGTATTGATCCTGACACATCAGCAAATATAAATACATCTGCCTTTACAAGTTTTAATAAATTTAAATGATCTTGAAGAGCTAGCCATTCTTCTTTAGCTGTTCTTGCCCTTAACAAAGATCCATACCATCCACCTGGCATTTTTAAATTGAATTTATTTAATAAGAAATTAGTTATTCCAGGGTTTCTGGGAAATTTCCCTCCAAGCTCAATTCCGCTAAAACCAGATGTTTTTGCATCTTCTAGACATTTTTCAATTGGGGTATCTCCTCCTAATTCAGGCATGTCATCATTGCTCCAAGCTATCGGAGCTATTCCTAATTTTATTTTCATGTTGTTTTGTTTATTTCATGATAGATTAAAAATAAAGATAAATATGAACATTTTATTAGTAGACGGAAATGAAAAAGAGGCTTCTGATAGATATATTAGAATGGGTATGGAAACCCAATTTGAAGTTTATAAAAAAATTTTAACAAAAAATAGTAAAAGCAGTATTAATGTCACTTTAATTCAACCAGCTATTCATGATCAATACCTTCCAGTAGGCACAAATCTTGATGATTTTGATGCAATTGCTTGGACAGGAAGTTTATTAAATATATATGATGAAACTGCATCTATAGTTAAACAAATAGATCTAGCTAAAGAATTATTTAAAAGAAAAAATAAAATTTTTGGAAGTTGCTGGGGGTTACAAGTTTTAGTTACCGCAGCTGGTGGGAAAGTAAGAAAAAATCCCAAAGGACTTGAGGCAATTGTTGCAAAAAATATTAAATTAAATGAAGAAGGCTGTATTCATCCAATGTATAAAAACAAAAAAAAACAGTTCAATGCATTTTGCTGGCATTATGATGAGGCTGAAACGTTACCTAATAATACTAAAGTACTTGCTTCCAACAATAAAAGTAAATTTCAATCAATAAGTTTTACATTTAATAATTCATCTATATGGGCTGTTCAATACCACCCAGAATTTAACCCAAATTGGATGGCTGGTCTAATGATTCAAAGAAAAGATATTTTATTACAAAATAATATATATAAAAACTCTTTAGATTTTGAAAAAGAAAAAAATATTTTATTAAATCATAATGAAATAAGCGACAAAGTATTTAACGATTATGTTGATTTAATTGATGAAAATACACATTCTTTAGAAATTGCAAATTGGCTAGAATTAAAAATCTAATAAAAATTATTTACTGCATTAATAACATTTTTCCATTTATTTACATTAGATTTTGCTTTTTTCTTTTTTAAATTAGGAATTGAGATAGAATTTTTTTTCCATAATTTTTTTATATCATCTGTATTTTTAATAATTCCAGCTTGTAAGCCAGCAAGAAAGGCGGCGCCTAAAGAAGTTGTTTCTATATTTTCTGGTCTAATTATTTTTATTTGAGTGATATTAGAAAGACTTTGAAGAAAACTATTATTGTTAATCATTCCTCCATCAACTTTGATTTCACTTATTTTTATTTTTGAGTCTTTTTCCATACATTCTATTAGTTCATATGTTTGATAAGAAAGACTATCTAGTGTAGCTTTAACTATATCTTCTTTAGAGGTATTTCTTGTTAAGCCAAAAAAACTTCCTCTAGCATTTGCATTCCAATATGGCGCCCCCAATCCAGTTAAAGCTGGAACAAAAAAAACATTTTCTTCTTTGTTTGCTTTTTTATAAAGTTTGTCAGTTTCTTTAGAATTTTTAAAAAAATTTAAATTATCTCTTAGCCATTGAATTGCTGAACCAGCAACAAATATACTACCTTCATAGCAAAACATTTTTTTTCCATTTATTTTAAAAGCAACAGTTGTAAGTAATCTATTTTTTGATAATTTAAATTTATTACCGATATTCATTAATAGAAAACAACCTGTTCCATAAGTACTTTTAGAATGACCTTTATCGAAGCAAGCTTGACCTATAGTAGCTGCTTGTTGATCACCTGCCATACCTCCTATCTTAATTGCACTTCCAAATAAATCTGTTGATCCAAAATCATATGAATTCTCAACTACCTTAGGTAATATTTTTTTTGGTATTCCAAAAGTACTTAACATATCCTCAGACCATATTTCTTTTTTAGAGTCAAATATCATAGTTCTTGATGCATTGGTTATATCTGTCAAATGAGATTTACCTCTAGTTAAATTCCATAGCAGCCATGTATCAATTGTACCAAAAACAAGATTATTTTTTTTAAGAATTTCTTTTGCAGATTTTACATTTTTTAATATCCATTGTATTTTTGTAGCTGAAAAATAGGGATCAAGTGTTAAACCAGTGATTTGTTGTATTTTTTTATCTTTGATTCTTTTTTTTAAACCTAAGCAGTATTCACTTGTTCTTCTGTCTTGCCATACAATAGCATTATATACAGGTTTCCCATTTTTTTTATTCCATAATACTGTTGTTTCTCTTTGATTTGTAATACCAATTGAAATTATGTTATTTGATTTTAATTTATTTTTTTTTAAAATTTTTTTTATTAGAATCTTTACATCATTCCATATTTCATTTGCATTATGCTCCACCCATCCATCTCTGGGGAAATATTGATTAAATTCTTTTTGTAAAATGTCGTATATTTCAAATTTTTTATTGTACAAAACTATTCTAGAACTAGTAGTGCCCTGATCAATAACTAAAAGATAATCTCTCATAATTAAATATCTAAATTCTTAATAAAGTTTGCATTTTTTTGAATAAATTTAAATCGCAACTCTGCTTGTTTTCCCATCAATGTTTCAAACAATTTTTCATTTGCTTTTGTATCTTTTCCAACCTTTTCAGGATTAATAGATATAAGTTTTCTGTTATTTTGATCCATAGTTGTGTCTTTAAGTTGTTCAGAAGGCATTTCACCTAGACCTTTAAATCGTGTTATTTTATAGTTATCTATTTTAAATTCTTTTTTAATAATTTCATTTTTTTCTTTTTCATTAAAGGCATAAAAGTATTTGTTGTTATCATAAATTTTAAATAGAGGAGGCATAGCTATATATAATCTATTTTGATCAATTAGTTTTTTCATATATTTGTAAAAAAAAGTAATCAATAAAGTAGCAATATGTGAGCCATCTACATCTGCGTCAGTCATTAAAATTATTTTTTCATATCTTAGTTTTTTAATATCAAAGTTTTTTCCTATACCACAGCCAAGTGATTGAATTAAATTTTGAATCTCATTGTTATCTGCAATTTTAGACAATCCTACATTGTAAACATTTAAAATTTTACCTCTAAGTGGCAATATTGCCTGTAATTCTCTGTTACGCGCTTGCTTTGCTGATCCGCCAGCACTATCACCTTCAACAATAAAAATTTCTGTATTATTGGTAGATCTACTTGAGCAATCTACTAATTTTCCAGGCAACCTATTCCTTTCTTTAAAGCTTTTTCTGTCTAAATCTTGAATTTTTGATAAATCAGTTCTTTGTAACGCTCTTTCGACTAAATTATCTAGTAAAATTTTTGAATTTTTTCTGTTAGAATTCAGCCATAATAAGAATTCTTGTTGAGATTTATTTTCTATTTTTTTTTGAAGTGAGGGCATAATAATTCTTTTTTTTGTCTGCCCTTCAAAACTGGGGTCATTAATAAAAATTGATATAATAATATCTGAAAAATCAATTATATCATTTTGATTTATATTATTAATTTTAGATATTTGGTTTTTTTGACCATATAGTTTTATAGCTTTTAATATTCCATTTTTTACACCTATTTCATGAGATCCTCCATCTGGCGTTTCAATTGTATTGCAATATGATAATAAACTTGAAGACTCATCCTTATTAAAAGAAATATATATTTCATAATTTTCATCATCGTTAAATTTACTCTTTAGAGAAAAATTTTTTTCAAATAATTTTTTTTTATTTGAATACTCAGATTTAAAGAAATCCTCAATACCATTTTTATAATAAAAAACTTTTTTATTAGGTGTTTTATCATTGATTAGATCTTTATCAATTTCAAAAGTTATTGTTGTTCCACCAACTAATACAGATTTCATATTAATAAAATTATATAGTTTTTTTGGAACATAATTTGTTACATCAAAAATTAAATCATCAGGTATAAATGTAATTTCAGTGCCTTTTAGTTTTTTACTGCATTTATTTATTTTAACTTTTGTTTTTACTTTACCTTTAGAGTATTCTTGATGATAGACTTTGCCATCTTTGTAAACATCAACTATAAGATGTGAACTTAGGGCATTTACAACTGAAATTCCCACTCCGTGTAATCCACCTGAGGTTTTATATGCATTACTATTAAATTTACCTCCTGCATGAAGAGTAGTTAGTACTACTTCTAAAGCTCTTTTATTTTTATATTTTGGATGAAAGTCAACTGGAATGCCTCTTCCATCATCTTTAATAGTAATAGTTCCATTCTTTTTATAATTAAAATATATTTTAGATGCATGTCCAGCTAAGACCTCATCTATACTATTATCTAAAATTTCATTTACTAAATGATGAAGACCATCTTGGTTTGTGCTTCCAATATACATTCCGGGTCTTTTTCTTACAGGCTCTAAACCTTCAAGAACTTCTATATCTTTAGCTTTATAAGTGGTTTTTTTTGCCATAATAATTCTTATCAAAACTATTAAGGTAAAAACATAAAAAAAACCGCCATAAGGCGGTTTTATTTATTTAATTTATTTTATGCGTCGTAATATAATTTAAACTCATGAGGGTGAGGTCTAATATTAATTGGATCAACTTCACTCTCTTTTTTATAGCTTATATAAGTATCAATAACATCCTTAGTAAATACATCTCCTTCTAATAAAAATGCATGATCTTTTTCAAGAGCGTCAAGAGACTCAGCTAACGAACCTGGGGTAGATTGGATTTTTGACAAAACTTCATCACTAGCAGCATACAAATTAATATCTGTAGGATCGCCAGGATTAATTTTATTTTTAATTCCATCCAATCCAGCCATTAACATCGCAGAAAAAGCAAGATATGGATTTGCACTTGGGTCAGGACATCTGAATTCCATTCTCTTAGATTTTGGACTTTGTGAATAAGCAGGTATTCTTACAGAAGCTGTTCTATTCCTTTGAGAATAAACAATATTAACAGGAGCTTCAAATCCTGGAACTAATCTCTTATAAGAGTTAGTAGTTGGAGCACAAAATGCTAGCAAAGCTGGAGCATGTTTGAGAATACCACCAATATAATTAAGTGCTAAATCACTTAAATTAGCGTAGTTACCTTTCTTATACATAAGAGTGTCACCATCTTTCCAAACACTTTGATGTACATGCATTCCAGATCCATTGTCTTCAAATAGAGGTTTTGGCATAAATGTTGCTGTCATACCATGCTGTTTAGCAACATTTTTAACTACATATTTATATTTCATCATATCATCAGCCATTTTTAATAATGGTGAGAACTCTAAATCAATTTCACATTGACCGCCTGTTGCAACTTCATGGTGATGAGCTTCAACAGTTAAGCCAATATCTTGCATGGTCATAACCATTTCTGTTCTTACATCTTGCAAGGTATCTACAGGAGGAAGAGGAAAATACCCTTCCTTGTGTCTTGGCTTATGTCCTAAGTTAGGATTTTCATCCGATCCACTATTCCAAGTTCCTTCAGTAGAGTCAACTTCATGAAATGCAAAGTTAGATCCAGAGTCAAATTGAACATTATTGAAGACAAAAAATTCTGCTTCAGGACCAAAGAAAGCTGTGTCTCCAATACCAGATGATTTTAGATAAGCTTCAGCCTTCTTAGCTATGTTTCTTGGATCTCTGCTATAATCTACAAGTGTAACAGGATCTTTAATGTTACAATGTAACGCTAGAGTTTTTTCAGAAAAGAAAGGATCAATGTATGCAGTAGCAGGATCAGGTAGAACGATCATGTCACTATCCTGAATTTCCTGAAAACCTCTAACAGATGATCCATCAAAGCCTAGTCCTTCAGAAAATATATCTTCTTCTAAAAATTTAATTGGTATTGTAAAATGTTGTGTTGTTCCTGGTATATCAGTGAACCTCATATCTACCATTTTGATGTCCATATCTTTAATTTCGGACATTAAGTCTTTTGATGTAGAGCTCTTTAATTTCATATCTATCTCCTTATTCAACAAATGGATAATGTTACCACTATCCGGTTAAATCATGCTCTAGTTATGAAATCTGCTTAATGCGCGTTCCTTCAGCTGAGCTTACTTCCGACCTACATATTAAGTAGGTTGAACGATTTATAACTTTTGCATGCGTTCCTTCGGCAAAATGCCTACTTCCGACTCACATAACTTTATGAGTTGAACGATTACGGCCTAATTACTAGCTTTTTTTTAAAAGTAAAGAAAAATTAGACAGCTTCACTGTCTTTTTCCCCAGTTCTTATTCTAATCACTTGTTCAATTGTTGAAACAAATATTTTTCCATCACCTATTTTTCCTGAATATGCACTAGTTTTTATACTTTCTATAACATCTTTTACTTGATCATCTTCAACAATAACCTCTAATTTCATTTTTGCTAAAAATTCATCATCATAAGTATCGTCGGTATCTATTCCTCCTGAAGAACCTCTTTGTCTTCCAAATCCTTTTACATCAATTACGGTCATACCTGAAATACCTTGTTCGTGTAAAGCATCTTTAACTTTAGATAATTTAAATGGTTTTATTATTGCTTCTATTTTTTTCATATTGTTGATAACCTTTTAATAGCTTCTTCAATTTTTTCTATAGAATTCGCATAACTAATTCTAATAAAGTTTTCTGCTCTATCTCCAAAACTTATACCTGGTACGGTAGCAACGCCTTTTTCTTCAAGAGCTATATCAGAAAACTTTTTACCATTTAAACCAGTTTTTATTACATTGGGAAATGCATAAAATGCACCTCCAGGATTAAAACAAGAAATATTCTGTAATTTATTGATTTCATTATGAAGATAGTTTTTTCTTTTTTCAAATTCCTTTACAATTTTATTAACTTCTTCTTGTGATCCTTTAATGGCTTCTAATCCCGCATATTGTGATATGGAAGTGGGGCATGAATGATTGTTAACGCAAAGTTTGTTTGCATGATCAATTATTTTTTTTGGCCATACACTCCATCCTAGCCTCCAACCTGTCATACAATAAGTTTTACTCCACCCTTCTAAAATAATCAGTCTTTCTAATAAATTGTCATATTTTAAAAAAGATGGCATTTTAATATTTTTAAAAATAATTTTACTATAAATTTCATCACTAAGAATAAACAAATTAGGATATTCACTTAGTAACATTGCTAATTTATCAATTTTATTTTTATTCATAAAAGATCCTGTAGGATTATTCGGATTGTTTATTATTATTAAACTTGTTTTATTTGTGATAAGTTTTTTTAATTTATTTAAATCTATTTCAAAATTATTTGCTTCCTCCAAGTATAAAGGCACAGGTTTTGCTCCACTATACTTAATCATTGATCTGTAAATTGGAAAACCAGGATCTGGATATATTATTTCTTTATTTTTGCCTCCAAACAATAGGCAAGAGATAAATATAACTGGTTTACCACCAGGAGTAATAAGAACTTTTTGTGGATCAATTTTTTTTTTATAATCCTTAAATATTAAGTCAGATACTGCCTCTCTTAGCTCCGGTATACCATTTGAAGGAGTATAACCATGATAACCATCTTTTATTGCTTTTATTGCTGCTTCTTGAATATTTTTAGGAGTTGGAAAATCAGGCTGACCAATACCAAGATTAATAATATCTTTTCCACTGGACGCTAATTTGTTAGCTTTAGCAAGTATTGAAAAAGCAGTTTCTGTTTCAAGTTGAAATATTCTTTTTGAAAGTTGCATATATTTGGTATAGCGGATAAAAATAAAAAGAAAACTTTTTATTAAATTTGATGGCGAACGTAGCTCAGTTGGTTAGAGCGCGGCCTTGTGGTGGCCGATGTCGTGGGTTCGAATCCCATCGTTCGCCCCATTTTTAAATTTATTTTCTATATTTACATTATCTATTGTTTTTTTAGTTAATCTACATAAAAGCAAAATATTAATAGGGCCGGTGGTGGAATTGGTAGACACGCTAGATTTAGGTTCTAGTGCCGTGAGGTGTGAAGGTTCAAGTCCTTTCCGGCCTACCATGTTTTATAAGGAGTGTAAGTGAATATAAAAGAAGTAAAATCAAAAAAACTTTATAAGGAATATTCATTAGAAATTCCTTTTGATGAAATAGATCAAAAAATTAATGAAAAAATTATTGAATTGATTCCCGGTGTTACAATTCCAGGTTTTAGGAAAGGAAAAGCACCCATAACCATTGTAAGAAAAAAATATGAAGATAATGTTTTAAATGATGTTCTTCAAAATATAGTAAATTTAAAAACAAATGACTTAATAAAAGAAAAAAAATTTAACTTATTTAGACAACCTAAGATAGATTTAAAAAATTTTGAAAAAAATAAACCTGTCAAAATTGATCTAAAAATTGATTTGCAACCAGAAATAAAATTAAAAAATTTTAAAGATATAAATTTAAATAAATATGAAATTGATTTAAATAAAAAAACCTTAGATGAACATTTTGATAAATTTATTTCTTCTCAAAAAGACTATAAAAAAATAACAGAAAACCGTGAAATAAAAAAATCAGATAAAGTTTTAATAAACTTTGATACAGATGAAGTAAACATACCGGAATATTTGAAAACTCAAAAAAATATACCTATAGATACCGAAAGTGAACAAGAAATTCTTCCAGGTCTGAATAAAGAATTAATTTCCTCTAAAGCTAAAGTGGGAGAAATTAAAAATTTATCTTTTGATATGAAAGCAGTCTTGCAAGATAATAAAATTGATAAAGTTGATTACAAAATTGAAATAATTTCTATTGAAGAAAAAATTAAATTTGAATTAACAAAAGAATTTCTAGAAAAAAATGGTTTTAAAAATGAAATTGAGCTTAAAGATTTTTTAAAAAATAATTTATCACAGCAATACAACCAGGGATTAAAACAAATAGAAAAAAAACAACTTATGGATTATTTGGATAAAGATTATAAATTTGATCTACCTGAAGGTGTTTTAGAGGATGATTTCAATGAAATTTGGAATAGATTAGAACATGCTAAAAAAGATGGAACACTTGATGCAGATGATAAATCTTTAAATGATGATGAATTAAGAAAGAGATATAAGAAAATATCTGAAAGAAGAGTTAAATTAGGTGCTCTAATGCAATTTATAGCGAGAGAGGAAAAAATCTCGATTTCAGAGGATGA
>CACDMT010000008.1 GCA_902553945.1 uncultured Alphaproteobacteria bacterium
TTATTTTCATTAATCAGGTTATTATATATTCGTTCCGCCTCTATATTTAATGGATTTAAATCATTATTATATTTTAAAAAATATTCATTAAATATTATAACTGATTTTAAATCATTTTTTGCAAAGTTATTATCTATATTACTGTTTTCTTCACTAACTAATTTTAAGTATTCAATACGATTATATAAATCTACAAGTGTATAAGATTTATTAAAAATTTTATAAATAATTTTATTTTCTTTTATCTCATTAGCTTTTACAAAATCTATATTTATAAAAAAAGCAACTATTAAAATTAAAAAAAAATTAATTATTATATTGTTCAAATGATTGATTATCGACATCAAAACTTTCCCATCTTATATCCTGTTTATCATTTTCTGAAACAGCTAAATTAGTAGATCTATATGATCCTATATTTTTAAAAGAAAACATAATTGATAAAATATCTTGAGGTTTTAAAGTATCTTCTTCATATGATTTTCTCCTAAAGTCTATATTTATACCAAAACATTCATCAAAATAACGATATCCCAATGCATACTCGCTATTAATTTCTTTTTTTAAATCATACAAACCCGATAATCCAACTGATGAAAATTTTAAGAATTTTTTGCTATTTAAAGTATAATTTAATGTTTCTGTATCACTTTGAATTATATTATTAATTTTACTTTTTTGATCTAAATATGATGCATTAATACTTCCCAAAAAAGTAGTTGTTGAGAAACCTAAGTTTTGTTCTTTCATAAAATCTTCATTAAAATCATATCTGAAATTATAATTAGTATTGTATTTACCTGTATAAGCAGCTGAACCAAGTAAATCACTTAGATTGCTATTATTACCATGACCAAAGTGAAAATTACTATTATCAGTAAATTCATAACTTTGTGATAAATTTAATTTTATTTTATTATTATAAATATCAAATGAATAATTTAATCTTTTAGAATTATCTAATTTATCTGTACCGCTATATCTATTTAATGATGAAAAATTAGTTAGAGAAAAAGAATTATTTGATGAATCCTCATTTGATAATTTATTTGTATTTGATATTCCCGGGGTTATAACAATTTGTGCCTTAGGAGAATAAGTTAAATCATATAAATTTTTTTTTAATCTAAAAGGTGTGTTTATTGACATACCAAAAATAGGAAAAATTCTGTAATAACTACCTGTATGATAATCAATACTATTAATTTTTTTATTTTCAGTATTAAATAATTGATTATGAATTTCTGAATTCAAACTTATTTTTGAATTATATTTTATGAATTCTCTATTAGATAATAAAGTGTGTGAAATTTTTTGTTGATTTTGTGCTAATGTATCTGTTCCTTTATCACGAAATATATTATATAAAGTATATACACCGCTGTTATTATAATTTCCAATTATTGAATTGCCTGTATAATATTCTACTGCAGGTAAAACTGTTGGTATTGTTTTATTATCTTCGTCATTTTGATTAGTTTGATAAAAACTTAAATTAGCTTTTAATCTATCATCTAATTTATTTATATTAAAGCCTTCTAAAGTAACACTAGTTGATAAAGAATTAGTGTAACTTAAATCATCATCAGGATTTGTTAATTGAATATAATTTTTAGATGTTTGTAATGCAGAACTTATGCCAACTCTATAAGTTTCATTTAAATTTTTACTATAATTAGTAATTAAACTTGCGTCAGAGAACCATTTATTATTATTTTCCCTCTCAAAATTAGAGTCAAAAGTCAAATCTAGACCTAAATTACCACCAGAAATTATTTGATTATAATCAAGTATAAAACGTTGTGAAGAGTCAACACCTGCACCATATTTTACAATAGGTGTAAAAGTTAATTCTTTATCAACTGATATATTAAAATAATATGGTGCAGATATTGATTGTGATGTTTTTGTATCAAAAAAATTAAAGCTAATCGATGGTGATAAAAAACCTGATTTTCTTTTTTTTCTTAATGGAGATGGCGTAACAATATAAGGTATGTAATAAACAGGTGTGTTTATAACCCTCATTTTTGAATGTTTTTGATATAAAAATAAATTTTTATTATCATGAAGTATTTTTTCACCTTCTAATTGCCATGTTGGACAAATAAAATTACCTATTTTTATTCTTGATTTACACGGTGTATAAACACCTTTAGTTATAATATCTATATGACCATCTCTTTTTGCAAATTTTCCAACAATTCTTGAACCATCATTTAATTGTATTTTTGGATTATCAAATTCTCCTTTATTTAAATTTTTTTCAAAAATTCCATTAGATCCACTATAATAATTGTTTTTATTATCTTTCAATGTAAAATCATTAGGAAGTATTATCTTTTCATTTTTTTTTTCATAAATAATTAAATCAGAAAAAATAAATTCATTTTTATAAAATATTTTAGCATTACCTTTTGCTATAATATTTTCATTTTCATCATAGCTTATATCATCTGCATAAATTAATGTTTCATTAGCATTATTAAGGTTTGGCAATGATAGTAGTATAAATAAAATTGTAAAAAAAATTGTAAAATTATAATTACTTTTAATCATTTTCTATTTTAATAATTTGATATAATCCTACTATAAATGGTAATAAAAAAATAATTAAATAACATAAAATAAAGTTTATATTTAATGAAATACTTAACTTAGTCATAACTTCCTTAAAAAAGAATATTAAAAAACCAATTAATATAGAAATGAATAAAATTTTAAAAAAGTTTTCATTCCTTTTAAATTTACCAGAAAACCCAACAATTACAAAAGATAACATGACAATAAAAATTGGTTTTAATAACTCTGAAATATAATATAGCCCTATTTCAGGCGTATATAGATTAAATTTTTTAAGTGTTGTTGTGTGAATATGATAATTATAAAATGGAATTAATTTATAATTTGTTATTGAATTTAATATATTTTTTTTATTAAAATTAATTTCTAATTTATATTTATCTATCTCATCATAACTTTCATTAACAATATCATAATATTTAACATTTTCTAAATTAAGGTAGTTATTTTTAAACACCCCTTTATCTGCTTGAATTAATTCACTTGAGTTATCACTTATTATTAGTATTTTAATATTATTAGCAATTACATCTTTTAAGTCCATATTTTGAATATTAATAAAGCTTGAACTATCTGAATTTATATAATTCTTTATCCACATTTCATTATCTGATACTTTAATTGAATAAAGACTATTATCTTTTTTGTTAATAATATTTTCAAATTTATTTTCAAAATTTGCGGCTAATGGATTTAAAATAAATAGAAATATTAATCCTATAAAAAACACCGAACAAGCTATTGGTAAAAAAATATCAAAAATTGAGTAGCCAATATTTCTCATAGAAACTAATTCGTTATTATTTATCAAATTTCTTAACATAAAAGAAATACCTATAATTGTTACAAATGGTATTATTTCATTAAGTATAGTTGGCAATTTTAAAAATGTCAGATGAATATATGTTATCAGTCCCTTATCAATATTATTGTCTAAAATTCTAGTAATTTCTATTAAATTTAAAAAAACAATAAAAATCGATACTATCATTAAATTTATTAAAATAAATTTAGTTGATAAAATGAAAAGGTATTTATTTATTTTAAACATATCGAATTCTTTTTATGAAAATTGTAGTTAAAATAAAAAGTATAAAACTTATATTTAAAGATAAATATGTATAGATATATATTTCTGAATTTTTTAATAATTGATTTACTAATAATATAGATATTGAGGTTAAAATAAAAAAAACGTTATTTTTATTATCAAATTTGCAAACAGTTATATTGTTAATATAAAAAATAAAAATTATTAAAATTGAGGCAATAATATCAAAAATTTTATAACTAATATTTAAATAATTTTTATCTTTTAAATCATCAAAAATAGTTAATGTATTAATATCATAATTATTAAATGTAGCATTATTATTATTTTCAATTTTTAATTTATAATTTTCAAATTCTAGTTTTTCTATTTCATTATTTTTATTAATACTTAATTTAAATCCATTGTTTAATTGGAATACAAATTCATTAATGTTTTCTTTTATTATTCCACTTTTTGCGTATATTATATTTTCTTTTTCATCTATGTAATTAATAAATATATCTTCATAATTATTATTAGTTCTTTTAAAATCTAATGTTGTTGTCTTATTTAATTTTATAAAATTCGATATAATCATTTTATCAAAATTAATCGTATTTCTTAATTCAAATTCTTTCATTTTATATTGTTCATATATTTTTGGAGATAAATAAAAATTTATAATAATATAAAATAATAAAATTATTATAGAAAATACATACAAAGGATTTCTTAAAGGTTTTGTTTCAAGTCCTAATGAATATATTGCTATTAATTCTTTATCTCTGTTAAGTTTTATAAAACAAAATAATATTCCAAATATTAATATAAATGGAATAATAACAGTTAATAAGTTTGGTATTAAAAATAGAGATAAATATATTATGTTTATTACATCAATTTGAACAAAATTTGATATTGTAAATAATCTAGTTAATTGTAATAACCATGAAATTGATATAAAAATAAAAAAAATAAGTGTACAAGATTTTAAAATTTGAATAAAGACATAAAGATTAATTTTTTTAAACATAATGACTAAAATAGAATATTCTAATGATTACAAAAATCATAAAGAAAATACAGTTTTTTTTATATCAAAAACTCAGGAATTAAATAATATTTCTTTATTAAAAGATATAAATTTTGATACTAAAAACAAATCTTTCATTGATTATTTAACTAAAAATAAGACTTTTGATATTATTTTTTCAAATAAAAATAAAGTTTTTTTATATAAAATAATAATTATTTCTCTATCAGAGGATAATCCAGAATTAATTGGTTCATCAATCTTAAATGACTTCAAATATGATAATAATCACTTTATCAATTTCTACTTTTCAGACCAATTAATTAAAAAATGCAGATTTATTCCCAATATTATTCTTGGTTTCCAACTTAAAATTTATAAATTTACAAAATATGTTAGTAAAATAAATCATGTACCTAAAACTATTAATTTAAACAAAGTTAATACTAAAATAAAAAAACAGATCCAATATAATCAAAATCTCTTATATGCTATAAATACAGCTAAAGACCTAGTTTCTGAACCTGCAAATATTTTAAATCCAGTTAGCTATGCAAAATTATGTAATGATTTAAAAATTAAAGGTTTAAAATTAAAAATACTAGATCTTAAATCTTTAAAAAAAATTGGTATGAATTCTCTTCTTTCAGTTTCACAAGGTAGTGAGATTGAACCACGTGTTGTAATATTTGAATGGAATATAAAAAAAAATATAAAACCATTAGTTCTTGCCGGTAAAGGTGTTACATTTGATACAGGTGGTATTTCATTAAAGCCATCAACAGGTATGGAAGAGATGATTACTGACATGGGGGGCTCTGCAGTAGTTGTTGGATCAATGATTAATGCTGCTTTGAACAAAATAAATAAATCTATAATTGGTATAATAGGCCTTGTTGAAAATATGCCAGATGGGAAAGCACAAAGACCAGGGGATATTGTTAAATCACTATCTGGTCAAACTATTGAAGTTCTAAATACGGATGCTGAGGGTAGGTTAGTACTTGCAGACATAATTACTTATGTCCAAAAAAAATATAACCCATTACAAATAATTGATTTTGCCACATTAACTGGCGCTATTATGATTGCTTTAGGAACTCACAAAGCTGGACTTTTTTCAAATAACGATAAACTTACTGAAAAACTTCTTAAAGCAGGAAATATTGTTAATGAAAAATTATGGAGATTGCCTCTAGGAGATGAATATAATAAAGAAATCAATTCTTTAAGAGCAGATATGAAGAATATTGGTTCTTCCCGTTATGGCGGATCAATTCATGCGGCTGAATTTATAAAAAGATTTATCAAAAATGAATTACCATGGGCTCACATTGATATAGCTGGAGTTTCTTGGACAATGAAAGGTGGACAAAACAATATTACATCATTGCATAATCCTGGAGCAACTGCATTTGGTGTAAGATTAATTGATGAATTTTTGAAAGGAAAATAAAATGGATAAAACTTTTTCTATTATTAAACCAGATGCTACTAAAAGGAATTTAACAGGAGCAATAAATAAAATTATTGAAGATAATGGTTTAAGAATTATTGCACAAAAAAGAATAAAATTGACTAAAGAAAAAGCAGAGGGTTTTTATAGCATACATAGTGATAAAAGTTTTTTTGGTGAATTAATTGAATATATGACTTCAGAACCAGTTATAGTTCAAGTATTAGAGGGAGTTAATGCTGTTGAAAGTTATAGAAATATAATGGGAGCAACAAATCCAGAAAATGCAAATATTGGCACAATAAGAAAAGAATTTGCATTAAATATACAGGAAAATTCTGTTCATGGATCGGACTCAAAAGAAAACGCAGATATTGAAATTAAATATTTTTTTAATAATGACGAGATTGTGGGTTAATTTAATAAATAGAATATAAATATTAGAATAATAGCAATAAAAATAATTGTATAAATTGTTAACTTATTGAAAGATTTCCAAGTTTTTGCCTTATCTCTGACTATATTATCTTTATTATAATCCATAAAATTATATTAAATTGAAATTCGGTTTTTTACAATAGGATTAATGAGAATTACATTTATTTTTTTTATATTTTTACTTTTTTTTAATAAAAACTCCTTTTGTAATTCATTATTTGATACTGATTTTAATGAAGTTAATTTTACATCAAACAATATTGATTTAGAAAAACAAAAGAGAATAAATGAAATTAAGTTAACTAATATTAAAAAAATATTTAATAATATTCTTAACAGAAATGATTATAATTTAATAAAAAGAAATATTGATGAAAATTTTACAAATTCATTTATAAAAAATATAGTTTTTAAAGATGAAAAAATTATTAATAATAATTATTTTTCTAATATTCAAATAAATTTTGATAAAAATAAAATTATTAATTTTTTAAGAAAAGAAAAACTTTCATATGTTGAATTCTATCCTGAAAATTTTATTTCCATCATTTATGAAAAAAGAAAAATAAGTAAGAATTTATTTTCAAAAAAAAATAATTCACATTACGAATATTTATTGTCAAATGAGAAATTATTGAATTTTTATAATTTACCTAAATTTGATATAAATGATCGCTTTCTATTAAATAGTAATGATATTGAAAATTTAGATTTGAATAAAATAAACAAATTTCAAAATAAATATTCAAATAATGATTTATTATTTATTATATCTGAAGAATTTGATGAATACATCTATTATTCCATATATATATATACAAAAAAATTATTATATTTAGTAAAAAATATTAAAGTTAATGATTACGATTATGAATTATTATTTAATTCAATATATTTAGATATTTTAGATGCCTGGAAAACGAACAACAAAATACAAAATGAAAATTTATTAAATATATATTGTAGCATTTCATATTTTAATTTACTTGAATTAAAAGAAATTAGAGAAAATTTGCAAAATATATCAATAATTAAAAGAATACTTTTGAAAAAAATTTCTTATAAAAATAATTATTATGATTTTTATTTTTATGGAGATCAATATATTTTGAATAAATTATTTATAAAAAATAATTTAAGAATAAATTTTCATGATAATAATTGTAAAATTAATTTAAAATGAATAGACAAAAATATTTTTCATACAAGTTTTACAATACGTCTAGTATTGATGATTTTTATATAAATGATACTAATGAAGAGGCTTTTAATTTAGTTTATAATAACAAACATAAAAAAGTCTTTTTATTTGGGCCAAAAAAATCTGGAAAATCATTTATCGGCAATCTTTGGATTAAAAAAAATAATGGAAAATTATATAAAGAGAATAATTTTGAAAAAATTATTAATAATAAATATAATATTCTCATAGATAATTTAAATCAATTTTCTAATGAAGAGCAGATATTTCATATTATTAATCATTGTAATTTAAATAATAAAGCTATTTTAATTATTTCTGATAAAAACTTACAAGATTTAAATTTTAAATTGAAAGATTTAGTTTCACGAATAAAAACATTTCATTACTCTAAAATAAATAATCCTGATGATGATATGTTATTAAAAATATTAACTAAACTATTTATTGAAAAACAATTTATCATAAATTCAAATGAGATTTTTGAATTTATAATTAGAAGAGCTAATAGATCTTATGAAACAGTTATAGAAATAGTTAATAAATTAGATAATTTATCTTTAGAAAAAAAAAGACAATTAACAATACCATTAATCAAAGAAATATTGTAGATAGCTATTTTTATGAATAAATATCGCTCACATTTATGTTCGGATTTATCAATCTCTAACTTAAATGAAAAAGTTATTCTTTCTGGATGGATAGATACTATTAGAGATCATGGAAATTTATTATTTATTGATCTTAGAGACAATTATGGTGTGACACAATGCGTGGTAGATGGTCAAAATAAACTTTTTAAACAAATTAATACTTTAACACATGAAAGCGTAATTAAAATATCTGGTACTGTTGTTAAAAGATCAGAAGAAACTATTAATAAAACACTTAAAACAGGTCATATAGAGGTAATAATAGACAAATACGAATTACTTTCTAAGTCAGATATTTTACCTTTACCAGTAAACTCGGATATTCAATATGGTGAAGAAATAAGATTAAAATATAGGTTTTTGGATTTAAGAAGAAGTAAGTTACACAATAATATCCTTTTGAGAAATAAAATAATTACTGACATAAGGAAAAAAATGGTTGAAAGAAATTTTGTAGAATTTCAAACTCCAATACTAACTTCTTCATCTCCTGAGGGTGCTAGAGACTATTTAGTTCCATCTAGAATACATCAAGGTAAGTTTTATGCATTACCGCAGGCACCACAACAGTTTAAGCAGCTATTAATGATTGCAGGTTTTGATAAATATTTTCAAATTGCACCATGCTTTAGAGATGAAGATAGTAGGGCAGATAGATCCCCAGGTGAATTTTATCAGTTAGACTTTGAAATGAGTTTCGTTACTCAAGAAGATGTTTTTGATGCAATAGAACCAGTTTTATTTGAGGTTTTCGATGAAAATAAACAAAACGATAAGATCAAAGTAAGCTCTTACCCTTTTAAAAAAATTCCTTATTTTGAGTCTTTAGAAAAATATGGAACTGATAAACCAGATTTAAGAAATCCATTGATAATATCTGATTATACAAATGTTTTTAGGGACTCAAATTTTAAAATTTTTAACGATCAAATTAATAAAGGTTCAATTGTTAAAGGTATAATTGTTTCAAATACTGCTGATAAACCACGAAGCTTTTTTGATAAGCTTAATGATTGGGCAAGGAATGAAGGTGCAGCAGGATTGGGATATATTTCACTAAGTGAAAATAATTTTAAAGGACCAATTGCTAAAAATTTAAATGATGATCAGTTATCAATGCTTAAATTAAATAATAATGACTCAATATTTTTTATATGTGATAAATTAAAAAAAGCTCAAATTTTCTCAGGTAATGTAAGAAATAAAATTGGTGAAGATTTAAACTTAATAAATAAAAATTCTTTTGAATTTTGCTGGATTGTTGACTTTCCAATGTTTGAAATAGACGAAAAAACAAATAAGTTACAATTTAGTCACAATCCTTTTTCTATGCCACAAGGTGAAATGGAAGCTTTAAAAAATAAAGATCCACTTAATATAAAAGCATATCAATATGATATTGTATGTAATGGAGTTGAGTTATCATCTGGAGCAATTAGAAATCATAAACCTGAAATTATGTACAAAGCTTTTGAAATAGCGGGATATTCTAAAAAAGATGTTGAAGAAAAATTTTCAGGTATTTTGAATGCTCTTAAATTTGGAGCTCCCCCACACGGCGGAAGTGCACCTGGTATTGATAGAATTGTAATGTTACTAGCTGATGAACCAAATATTAGAGAAGTAATTGCTTTTCCAATGAATCAACAAGCTATGGATTTAATGATGGAGGCGCCAGCAAGTATTAATAAAGAAAGATTAGAGGAGTTAGGTATTAAACTAGTAGATAAAAATTAATCCGGTTCCAAAAATTGCAACAATTGTTCCACACCAAGCACCAAATGATGGTGACTTTTTTGTAAATATCCATAGCAAAAAAAGTATCATAATTGGACTTGTAGAAGATAAAGTTGCAACAATTCCAGCATCTGCTTTTTGTAATGCTATTAGTAATAAACTCATACCTAGAGCCATTCCTAAAAAACCACTTATAATAGATTGAGAGATAATTTTAATAGATAAATCAGTTTTTGAATTAAAAATTTCATAATTAATAAAAAATGTAAAAGATAAAAGAATAAATGAAATTGCAGTTCTAATTGCAGCTGAAGCTATTGGATCAGCACCAATAGATAAAATTGGTTTCATCATTACAATTCCGATAGCCTGACATAGAGCTGCACAAATAGCTAAAAATACTCCAATAGGTAGAGATCCTTCTATAGTCTCCCATCGATGATTAGACTCTTTTTTATCACCATAAGCAATTGCTATAACAACACCAAAAAAAACTACAAAACATCCTGTAATGCTTATAAAAGAATTTAATTCTCTTAAAAAAAATATATTAATTATTACTGTAAATGGTGCAGCTAATGAAAATAAAATGTTATTTCTTCTGGGGCCTATTTTTTGTAAAGCAATGAACAAAAGTGTATCACCTAAAAAAATTCCAATTATTCCAGAAATTATAATTACTGATAAATAATCAAAACTTATTGTAGACCAGGTATCAATATAGAAAGTATATCCAATTAACATAATTGAAACAAAAAATAATCTTAGACGATTAAAAGCCAGTCCTCCAATTGTCCTCGTAACATCCGCAGAAACAAGAGAAGCTACTGCCCAACAAAGTGCCGCAGCGATTGCAATCCAATAATAATATATCATGAGTTAAATTAAAATAAATTTAAAATAAATTTTATTGGTAATGATAGATATTCCCCTAATAAATGTTCTTGAAGAGCAAATCTTTTTATTAATCCTGTTGCTCTCAATATTGCATATATTAATAAAGCCCATAAATAAATTCCAAAAACAAAATTTATATATGATAATATTTTTTTAAATTTGTTATAATAATTCATATGCAACCTCAATATTGGAATAAAGGTAAAACTTATCTATCAAATAAAGATAAAGTTTTGAAGAAATTAATTCAAACTTATAAAAATGAATACTTAAATCTAAATTCAAACTATTTTCATTCGTTAATAAATTCAATAATAGGGCAACAAATATCGGTATCAGCTGCTGATTCTATGAAAATTAAATTTTTTAAATTAAAAAAAAATATAACACCTTTAACTGTTTCAAGACTTAAAACTAATGATTTGCGTAAATGTGGTTTATCCAGACAAAAAATATTATACATAAGAAATATTTCTAAATATTTTCTAGAAAACAAAAATTTTATAAAAAATATAGAAAAATATTCAGAGGAGGAAATATTTAATAGTTTGATTCAAATTAAAGGGGTGGGTAAATGGACTATACATATGTTTTTAATGTTTAGTTATGGCAGTTCAAATATTTTTCCTACTGGTGATTTAGGTTTTTTAAAAGCGATTTCAAAACTTTATAATCTTAAACTTCCAATAAGTGACAGAAAACTAAGATATCTTAATAAAATATGGAGTCCTTATAGTTCTCAAGCTACTTGGTATTTATGGAGATCATTAGATCCAATAGCAGTTAATTATTAGTATTTGCTCCTTGCTCAATCCATACTCTAAGTATTTCTCTTTCATTTTTAGTTATACCCGTTAGATTGTTAGGAGGCATAATATCTGCATCAACTGCTTGCGCTTTTATCAACTTTATATTGTTAATAATATCTTGGACTGTATCATAGACTACGCCTTTTGGTGCTGCTTCTATACCTTCAAATGTCGGATTTTTAGCATGACATGTTCCACATCTATATTTAATTATATTTTGAACTTCATTAAAACTAACTAACTCTAATGATATAGATGCATCAACATCTTTTTTTTCAAAAACAGATAAACTACTTAGCATCATTAAGAAAAACATTATTAAACCTGCAGATGGTAAAATCCAAAATTTATACTGTTTCTTGTTTCGTAAATTAAAATAATGACGTGTTAATATTCCAGCAATTGATATAAAAGCAAGTATCAACCAATTATTTACTGCGCCATAAGTAAATGAAAAATGTGAACTTATCATTATAAACAAAACAGGTAGTGTAAAGTAATTATTATGAATTGATCTATTCTTTGCTTCTATTGAAAGATTTAAATTTGGAGTAACATTATTTTCTGCTGAAGTTACAAGATTTCTTTGTGCAGGAATTATTACTCTAAAAACATTAGCAGCCATAATTGTACCTATTATAGCGCCTACATGAATATATGCCGCTCTAGATCCATATATTTGAGTTAAAAAATAACTTAAGATAACAAACAATAAGAAACCTATTGCTATTAAGGTTTGTTCATTATTTTTTAATACATTTTTGCATAAATAATCATACAAAATCCATGAGCCTATCAATAAAACTATTGATATTGTTATAGCCTGAAGAGGTGTTAATTCTATGCCGCTTCCTCCCAACATCATAGAACTAGCATTTAAATAATAAACTAATATTAAGAGTACAAATCCGCTAATCCATGTTGCGTAGGCTTCCCACTTAAACCAGTGAAGTACCTTAGGTAGTGTTTTTGGTGGTCCTTTTAACTTTTCAATTCTATAAAAACCTCCAGAATGTACAGACCATAAATAGCCGTCTAGATGTTTGAAATCTGGATCGTCTCTTTCAAGTCTACTATCTAACCAGTTAAAATAGAATGATGTACCTATCCAAGCTACACCAACAATAATATGAATCCATCTTACAATTAAATGCAACCATTCAGAATATACCGAAATTAATGTCTCTAAAGGTACCCCTAAATTGTAAAATGCAGCAGTAAACGAAACAACGATGGTAGTTGCGCCAGCAATATAAATTCTTTGTTCTTTTGATTTAAAACTGACAAAAGCACCAAGAATAAAAAAAAGAATTAAACCAATTAATGATGATGCGGGTAGAGTTAATAATAAATTATGTGCAAAAGTCTGAAAGTCATATGATTGAATTGGTGAGACAATTTTTAGAAATAATTCCATTTTAATATCTTATTTTATTTTCTTCATTTTCCCAGAGATTAAATGCTTTTATTGCTTCGTCTCTAGAAATTTGGCTTATTGGAATTTTCCTTTCTGTCATCTTTAATGATAATTCATCATAAATAAATTTATCATCAAATTGAATTTTAGCAGCATCTTCTCTTGAATTACCAAAATATACTTTGTCAATGTGAGACCAATATATAGCACTTAAACACATAGGACACGGTTCACAACTAGAATATAATTCACACCCTTCTAAGTTAAAAGTATTCAGCTTATTACATGCATTTCTTATAGCAACTATTTCTGCGTGTGCTGTTGGATCATTATTAAATGTGACTCTGTTTACTCCTTCTGCAATAATATTATTATCTTTGACTATGACACATCCAAATGGACCTCCACTATCTTTGATATTCTGAATTGATAGATCAATAGCTTTTTTCATGAAATCTATTTTTTTCATATTACTTCTTTAACTTTATTATTTGATAAATATTTCATATTATTTTTAATAAATAGTATTCTAGTTATTATAGAAAAAGCTATTTCATTTGGATCTTTTGAATTACCTATATCTATTCCAATTGGGCATTCAATTTTTTCGACTATTGATTTATTATGACCATTATTAATTAATCTTTTATAAAATCTTTTTTTCTTTGTCACAGATCCAATTAAGCCAACAAAAGTATTATTTTTTTTTAAAACTGCATTTAATATTTTAAAATCAAAATCATGACTATGAGTTAAAACTATAAAGTAGGAATTATCATCTAGTTTTGAAACAATTTCCCAAGGTTTTTTAGAAAGTAAATAATTTATATCTTTAATATTAGTCATATTTAAATAATCTTCTCTTGAGTCAATTATGAAAGTATTAAAATTTATATTTTCTAATTTAGAAATTATGGCCTGACCAATATGTCCAGATCCAAATATATATAAATTAGGTTTAATATTTTTTTTCAAACTTTCATTTTTTAAAGCATCTTTAGAATTTTTATGTAAACTAAGTTCAATTTGCACATATCCCCCACAACATTGCCCAATTCCTGGACCAAGAGGTATACTTAGAATTTTATTTTTTACTTTTTTATCTAATATTTTTTTTGCTTCATCTATTACTAAATATTCTAAATTTCCCCCACCGATAGTTCCAAAAATAGTATCTTGAGAAATTAAAATTATGTCATCAATATTATTCGGTGATGATCCTTTAACATCTAAAATTTTTCCTTTTACTATCTCATTATTAATATTTATATTATGACTTAATTTTTTAAGATACATTTTAATTTAGACTTTTTAATATATTTTCAGCAGTTGCTGGAGCAATTAAATTATTAGAATCTTTATTATTATTTGCATTATAAACTGCATCTTTTATTGCAATAAAACTTGAAATTGCCAACATAAATGGGGGTTCGCCAACAGCTTTGGAACGATTAATAACTTTTTCTTTATTAAATCCACGATCATATATTTCTACATTAAATTTAAATGGTGTTTCACCAGCAGTGGGTATTTTGTATGTTGAGGGACTATGTGTTGTAAGGATTCCATCAGATTTCCAAGACACCTCTTCAGTTGTAAGCCAACCTAATCCCTGAATATAACCTCCTTCAATTTGCCCTATATCAATTCTCTTGTTAATTGAATTACCCACATCATGAATTATGTCAACTTGTAAAATTTTGTTTTCACCTGTTAATTTATCAATGATTACTTCTGTCACAGCAGCACCATATGCAAAATATAAAAATGGCCTACCTTGTAGAGTTTTGTTATCAACATTAATCTTATCAGTTTTGTAAAATCCAGATGAAGATAATGGTATTCTGTTCAGATAAGCAGTATTTATTAACTCTTTAAAAGATATTTTTCTTTTATCAAAATAAACAAAATTATTTTCATATCTAATTTTACTATTAGTCTTAAAATAATCATATATGAATTGATCAAGACCAGATTTAATTTTATTAATTGCATTAACAATAGCTGCTCCATTTATATCTGTTGTAGCTGAAGCAGCACTAGCAGATGTATTAGGAACTTTTTCTGTATCTGTTGAAGAAACATTTATACTTTCATAGTTAAGACCAAACTCATTTGATGCTACTAAAGCAAGTTTTGTCATTAATCCTTGCCCCATTTCAATTCCACCATGATTTAAATGAATAGATCCATCAGTGTATATATGTACTAAAGCTCCACCTTGATTTAAATGGGTAGTTGTAAAAGATATTCCAAATTTTACTGGTGTAATTGCAATTCCTTTTTTAAGAATTTTATTATTTTTATTAAAGTTTTTAATCTTAAGCTTTCTTTTTTTAAAGTTTGATTTTTTTATTAGTTTGTTAAAAATATCTTCAATTACATTATCATTAATTTTCATCCCATAATGAGTTGTATTTCTATTTTTTTCTTTATAAAAATTTATTTTTCTTATTTCACTTGAATCTTTATTTAATTTTTGTGATATATTTTCAATAATATTTTCAATACAAAACATTCCTTGCGGGCCTCCAAAACCTCTAAAAGCAGTGTTAGAAACAGTATTAGTTTTACATCTGTAAGAGTTAATCTCTATGTTAGGAATAAAGTAAGCATTATCAATATGATATATAGCTCTATCATTTATAGCTCCTGATAAATCCGCAGAAATACCACATCTTGAAGCCATCATTAACTTTAAAGCTTGAATTTCACCTTCATTATTAAAACCAACTTCATAATTAAATAAAAAATCATGTCTTTTTCCAGTCATGATCATATCATCATCTCTATCCACTCTTAATTTAACAGGTCTAGATAATTTTTTGGCCGCTATACTTGTTATAGCTGCAAATAAAAAAGATTGTGTTTCTTTACCACCAAAACCACCACCAATTCTTCTTACCATTACATGAATACTATTAAAATTTTGATTTAATACCTTTCCTATAATTTGTTGAGTTTCAGAAGGATGTTGTGTTGAAGAATAAACTAAAAAATTATTATCTTCTTGTGGGATAGTCATTGAAATTTGTCCTTCTAAATAAAAGTGATCCTGACCACCTGAATATAGTTTACCTTTTAAGATGTTTTTAGATTTTTTAAATCCATCTTTAATATTTCCTCTTTTGAGATATTTAGGTTTTAAAACAAATGATTTTTTCTTTAAGGCTTCTTCAACTGATACAATAGGTTTTGTTTTTTTAATATCAATTTTTACTTTTAAAGCTGCTTTTTTTGCTAAATTATTAGTCTTAGCTACAACTGCAAAAATTGGCTGACCATAATATTCTATATATTTTGAAGTAAAAATTTTATCACCTTTAAAGATTGGTCCAACATCATTTATACCTTCAATATCTTTTTCAGTTATAATATCAACTACACCTTCTGATTTATAGACTTCATCATAATTAATTTTCTTAATAATACCTTTGCTACAATTACTGTATCCAATTACAGCGTGTAATAAGTTTTTTGGCTCTGTGATATCATCAGTGTAAATTGCTTTGCCTGTTACATGTTTAATAGCACTTTCATGTTCGATATTTTTTGTAAAGATTTTGTCCATTAGTATACAACTGTATTTAATCGATTTTGTTCATTTAAAAATCTTTCAAGTAGATTTTGGCTTATCTTCATTCTATATTCTTTTGATGCACGCATATCATCTATTGGAGTAAATTCTTGAGCAATAATGTTTTTTGCTTCATTTATATTTTCTTGATTAAATTTTTTATTTAGTAAGTATTCTTGAGTTGATTTTGCTATTTTAGGTATTTCTGCCATACCACCACATACGATTTTAATAGATTTGAAAGTATTATTTTTTATATTTGCATTAATAGCCATAAATACAGAACTAATATCATCATCAATTCTTTTTGATATTTTATAACATTTTAAAATATTTTTTTTGTTAATTGGAATAATTATTTCCTTAATCAATTCATTTTTTTTAAGTTTAGTTTTTCTATAACTAACAAAGTAATCATCTAAAGACACAGTCCTTTGTTTTTTTCCTTGAATAACAATTTGACTATTTAGAGCAATAAGGACAGGAAGACTGTCTCCTATAGGAGAGGCACTGCCTATATTTCCACCTAAAGAAGCAGAATTTCTGATTTGTTCGGATCCATATCTTTCAAACATTTGGGAAAAAGTTGGGTAAATTTTATCAAGTTTTGGTATTATATCACTAATTGGAGTTGCCGAACCAATATGAATTTTATTTTTTTTAATATTAATAAAATTTAAATCTTTGTTTGATCCCAAATAAAAAATATTTTTTAAACTATTTCTTTTTTTTGTTACTTCTAATGCTAAGTCTGTCCCGCCTACTAATAAATATGAATTATTATTTTTTTGATAATCTTTAATGAGACCTTTTAAATTGTAATGAACAAAAAACCTGGATTCATTATTTTGTATCATTATATCATTTCTTTTTATATTTTTTAATAAGGAAATTATATTTTTTTGATCTGATTTATTTTTTTTATAATTATACATATTTCTAATTGATTTTTTTATTGGAATGTAACCAGTGCATCTACACAGATTTCCAGATAAATATTTGTCTATATTATCGTTAGTAGATTTTACTTTATTTTCATACATACAATACATAGACATTACGATTCCAGGAGTGCAAAATCCACACTGTGATCCATCACTTTCTACCATTGCTTTTTGTACTGGATGTAAACTACGATTTCCTAGATATTCAATTGTTACTAATTGTTTTCCATTAAGAGTATATAAAAAAGTAATACATGTATTGATACTTTTATATTCAATTTTATTTTTTTTTAATTCTCCAACTACTGCTGTACAAGCTCCACAATCTCCAGAAGCACAACCTTCTTTTGTGCCTGTTAAATTTTTTTCATTTCTTAAAAAATTTAATACTGTTATATTTGTATCTAAATTTTTAATTGATATTAATTTGTTATTTAAAACTAATTCTATTTTGGAATTAAGCACTAGCTACCCCGATAAGTTGTATAACTCCACGGGGTAATTAATAAAGGAACGTGATAATGTTCATCTATTTTGTTTATTCCAAATCTTATTATTACATCGTCAAGAAAGAATGGTTTTTCAAGATTTGTATATTCACTAAAGTAACTCCCGCAAAGAAATAATAACTCATATTTACCCTCTAAAAATTTCTCTTTTTCAAGAATAGGGCCTTCACATCTGCCATCATTGTTTAGTCTGAAATCGTTAAGTTTAATCTTATTTTCACCTTCTATCTTAAACAAAGATCCTTGAATTCCTGACCCAGGTTTTCCATTGTATGTATCCAGCACATGAGTTGTTAAATATCCTTTAGACATAATAATATTTCTTTTATACAGTATTTATTTAAATATTAAATCAAGCATTTATGTATGAAAGACAATAGAAATTACATTGGATATGGAGCTAAGGATTTTAGTTTTGAATGGCCTAATAAAAGTAAACTAGCTCTTCAATTTGTTTTAAATTATGAAGAGGGTGCTGAAAATTCAATACTTAATGGTGATCAATCTTCAGAAACATTTCTTTCAGAGATAATTAACGCAAAACCTATTGTTGGAAACAGACACATGAATATGGAGTCTATATATGAGTATGGTTCTAGAAGAGGGTTTTGGAGAATTCATAAAGAATTTAATAAAAGAAAATTACCATTAACAATATTTGGTGTTGGAATGGCTTTGGAAAAAAATCCAGATGTCTGTGAACAAATTATTAAATCAAACTATGAAGTTGCTAGCCATGGTTATAGGTGGATAGATTACCAAAATATTGATCAGCAAACTGAAAAAGAACACACTATATTATGTAATAATTTAATTAAAAAAATATTTGGTTATTACCCTTCAGGTTGGTATACTGGAAGAACTAGTCCTAATACAAGAAAAATTATTTTGGAAAATACTAACATTATTTATGATAGTGATTCATATGCAGATGATATACCTTACTGGATAAGTCATAATAATAAAAAACATTTAATAATTCCATATTCATTAGATAATAATGATATGAGGTTTACAACAAATCAAGGATTTAATACAGGAGATGATTTTTTTAATTATTTAAAAAATTCTTTTGATACTCTCTACAATGAATCTGTTGAATATAATTTACCAAAAATGATGAGTGTAGGTTTACATTGTAGAATAATTGGAAGACCAGGTAGGTTTCTTTCTTTAGTAAAATTTCTAGATTATGTTGAAAGTTTCAAAGATATTTGGATTTGCAAAAGAAAAGATATAGCTGAATATTGGTATTCAAACTTTAATAATGAATATTAATAACATTAATCAAATAGATAAAATTGATTTTATATCTTCTTTTGAAAACATATTCGAAGAATCGAAATTTATTACTGAAATAGTTGAAACCAAAAGACCTTTTAAAAATAAGAATCACATGATTTCAAACTTCTTAATGATATTTGATGATCTGGAACAAGAAATTAAAATAAATATTATAAAAAAACACCCAGACTTAGCTGATAAAGTTAAAATAAATAAAGGATTGTCGAGATTATCTGATGACGAACAAAGTCGATCTGGTTTAAAAGATTGTACAGAAGACGAATTTCTTATGTTTCAAAAGTTAAATTATAATTTTAAAGAAAAATTCAATATCCCATTTATTTTGGCTGTTCGTAATAAAAATAAAAATGAAATTATTGAAGATTTTAAAAATAGACTTAATAATAGTGATGTTGAAAAAGAAATAGAAATATCAATTAATCAAGTCAGAGAAATTGCTAAATTAAGATTAGAGGAAATAATTAATGAATAAAAAATACATTCAGAAAAATTATATCAATCTATGTAGTCCAGTTATGGGTACAAAAATTTATGATTATTCTGATCAGTTTTTTGGATTAGCGAGCAGATTGTTAAAGGATGAGCCTCCAGTGTTTAAAGACGGCGTATATGACAAAAATGGTAAATGGATGGATGGATGGGAAACAAGAAGAAAAAGAGTTAAAGGAAATGACTTTGTAATAATTAAATTAGGCTTGCCTGGTAAAATTAGTTTTGCCGAAATTGATACAAGTTATTTTAATGGAAACCAACCACAATATGCAAGTATTGATGCTTGTTATATAGATAAAAAATCAAAAAAATTTAAATGGTCCAATCTTCTATCTAAGCAAAAATTAAAACCAGACGCAAAACATGGATTTAAAATATTAAATTCAAAAAAAATATTTAATTTCATAAGGTTAAATATTTATCCAGACGGTGGTGTGGCAAGATTAAAACTTCTTGGTGATGTAGTTGTAGATAAAATTAAGTTTTCAAAAAATAAATTTGATTTACTTAATGTTCTTAAAGGTTCCAAAATTGTAGCTTGTAGTGATGAGCATTTTGGAAAAGCAGAAAATTTACTTTTACCATTTAAATCTAGAAATATGGGTAATGGTTGGGAAACAAAAAGAAGAAGAGGGGCAGGTTTTGATTGGGTGATAATTAAATTGGGAAAACCAGGATTTATTGAAAAATTTGATATTCAAACTCATCATTTTAAAGGTAATTTTCCATCACATTGTTCAGTTCAAGGTTTTTTTTCAATTAAAAATATAAATATTAATTCAGTTGTTAATAATAGCAAAAAGTGGGAATATTTAATTAAAAACATAGAATTAAAAGCGCATTCTTCAATTAAAAAACAAGTTACAAAAAAATCAAAAAAAATAAATTATTTAAAACTCAATATCTATCCTGATGGAGGTATATCTCGAATAAGATCTTTGGGAAAGATTGCGTGAATTATCAAATTAAAAATATAAATAATCAAAATTTTAAAAAGTTTGGTGATTTAATATCAATAAAAGAAAAAAACTATGACGAAATTAATAAAAACACTACAAAAAGTTTTTTTGATTTGGCAAATATACAAATTGAAGGAGAGGATAAAAAGTCTCGTTTAAATATTTTTGAAGCCAAAAAAAGAATTTTTCCACTTCAAATTAATATGTTAGAAAATCATCCTTATAGTTCACAGGTTTTTTTACCTTTTTTGAATACAACTTTTTTAGTTTTAGTTGCTCCAATTGCAATAAAACCAAACTTGGATGAAATTGAAATATTTAGAGTCACTGATGGTGATGGTATAAATTTTAACCCTAAAGTTTGGCATTTCCCATTAATTTCATTAGACAATGCTAAGTATATTACTATAGATAAAAAAGATGCAAAAACCAATATTGAGATCTATAATTTTGATAAATCAGAAATTTTTGAATTAAATTATGAGTGATTTAATTTTAGATATTCAAAATATTACTAAATCCTTTCCAAGAGTAATTGCTAATAATAAAGTTACTTTCGGTATTAAAAAAAATTCTGTTCATGCAATATTGGGTGAAAATGGAGCAGGTAAATCAACATTTGTTAAAATTTTATATGGATTATTAGAACCTGATGAAGGTTCTATTAAATATAATGATAAGTTTTTTAATGTAAATTCTCCTGCTGAAGCCAGAAAAAATGGAATTGGAATGGTTTTCCAACACTTTTCCTTGTTTGAATCCTTGTCAGTTAGAGAAAATTTAATTTTAGGAATAGATGAAACTATGTCATATTCAAACCTAGAAAAAAAATTAGAAAATATTAGTTCTAAATACAATCTTCCATTAGATTTGGATGCGCCAATTACTTCATTATCAGCTGGAGAAAAACAACGAGTTGAAATTGTAAGGATTTTACTTCAAGATCCTCAAATTTTAATTATGGATGAGCCAACCTCAGTCTTAACTCCACAAGAAGTTGAGAGTTTATTTGTAACTCTAAATGCTTTAGTCAAAGAAGGAAGAACAATATTATATATTACTCACAAATTAGAAGAAGTAATATCTATTTGTGATACTGTTACAATAATGCGTAATGGTGAAGTTATTGATACTTCTTCAACATCTAATTTTACAGCAAAATCTCTAGCAACTAAAATGTTAGGTCAAAAACTCGATGATCTAAAAACAAGTTATGATCACATTAAAGATGAATATAACTTTGAAGTTAATAATATTTCTTGTAAATTTAATGACCCATTCCTTACAGATTTGAAAAATATTTCTTTTAAAGTTAGAGTTGGCGAAATTTACGGAATTGCTGGTGTTGCAGGTAATGGGCAATCAGAGTTAATGGATATATTAACAGGAGAAAATGTTAACATTACTTCAGGAGAAATAATTTTTAATAAAATTAATATTCAAAGCTTAGGTCCACAAAAAAGAAGAGATTTATCTATTTCATTTGTACCAGAAAATAGATTAGGACACAGTGCTGTTCCTGAGTTAAGTCTTTCTGAAAATATTTTATTAAGTCAATTTCCAAAAAATAATTTTTTAAAGAATGGAATAATTCTTAAAAATAATATTGATGATTATGCAAATAATGTAATTAAAGATTTTAATGTAATAACTCCAGGAAATGATGCTAAAGCTTCTAGTTTATCCGGAGGCAATTTACAAAAATATGTTATTGGACGAGAAATATCTTCAAATCCTAAAATGTTAATAATTTCTCATCCTACTTGGGGAATAGATGCTGGTGCAGAACATTCAATCAGAGAGTCGTTAATTGCACTTTCTCAAAACGGTACGTCAATAATTGTTATCTCTCAGGATTTAGATGAACTTATAGAAATTACTCATAAAATTTCTGTAATTTATAATGGTAAATTATCAAATCCATTCAAAACAAATGAAGTTGAAATAGAAAAAATAGGTTTATTAATGGGTGGTAAAGATGAGTAACTTTTTACCTACAATTGTTTCTAGATCTCAAAGTTCAAATATTATGAATTTTTTTGTGCCAATTATTGCTATTGTTTTAACTTTAATAACTGGTTCAATTATTTTTTTATTATTAGGCTTTGATCCACTTTATGCCTTATATACTTTTTTTATATCACCCATCTCTTCTTCATATGGAATATCTGAATTACTTGTAAAAGCAACCCCACTTGCTTTGATAGCTATTGGCTTAGCCTTTTGTTTTAAAAATAATATTTATAATATTGGTGCAGAAGGTCAGCTCACAATGGGTGCAATATTTGGAGGAGGAATAGGAATACTTTTTCACGATACAAATACATTTTGGCTTCTCCCCCTTATGATTATTGCAGGAGCAATAGGAGGTGCTCTTTGGGGACTTATTCCTGCACTTCTTAAAACTAAATTTAATACTAATGAAATTTTAACAAGTTTGATGTTAGTTTATGTTGCGCTATTTATTTTAGATTTTTTAGTTGTAGGCCCATGGAAAGATCCACATGGCTTTAGCTTTCCTAAATCTAGAGCATTCAGCGACTCTGGAAGAATGCCTTTGCTCTTTGACGGATTAAGAGTACATTTTGGATTAATTATAACTTTATTTTTAATATTTATTTCTTGGTTTGTTTTTTCAAAAACGATGTTAGGTTTTCAATTAAAGGTATCTGGCTTTAGTCCTAAAGCAGCAAGATATGCAGGTTTTAATCAAACAACACTTATATTTTTAGCTTTTGGAATTTGTGGCGCATTTGCAGGAATAGCAGGTTTATCAGAAGTATCAGGGCCAATTGGGTTATTGTATAGAGATATATCTCCTAATTATGGATTTACTGCAATTATAGTTGCATTTCTAGGTAGATTACATCCTTTAGGAATAATATTTGCCTCATTGATAATTGCTTTAACTTATTTAGGTGCTGAGGATGCTCAATTATTTTTACAAATCCCATCTGCTGTTGGATTTATTTTTCAAGGTTTAGTTTTGTTTTATTTATTAGGTGCTGAATTACTGATAAATTATAAATTATCATTTAAGAGAACTTAATGAGTGTAGATTTAATTTTAGGTATTTTACAGATTGTTTTAATTGCAACTACACCTTTAGTATTTGCTGGAATTGGAGAACTTGTTACTGAAAAATCAGGAGTTTTAAATTTAGGTGTTGAAGGCATGATGTTAGTTGGAGCTGTTACAGCTTTTGTAACACTTGTAATTACTGGAAGTTATTTTTTTGCCTTTTTCATTTCTTTATTATCAGGTGTAGTTATGTCTGGTTTATTTGCATTTTTAGTTTTATTTTTAATGTCTAATCAAATTGCTACAGGTTTAGCATTAACAATTTTTGGCATCGGATTAAGTTCAATGCTTGGAAAAGAATATATTGGTACTCCAATTAATGGATTATCACCTTGGTTTTTTGTAATTTTTTCTTTTGTTATTGTTTTCTTAGTCAGTTATTTTTTTTACAAAACAAAAATGGGACTAATTCTAAGAGCAGTTGGTGAGTCGCATAATTCAGCTCATGCATTAGGTTACAGCGTTATTAAAATTAGATTTTTATCAATACTATTTGGAGGTTCAATGTGCGCATTAGCTGGTTCGTATATTTCAATATGTTATGCTCCAATGTGGCAGGAAGGAATGACAGCTGGAAGAGGATGGATCGCTCTTGCTTTAGTAGTTTTTGCTACTTGGAAGCCAGAGAGAGTATTAATAGGTGCATATATTTTTGGAGGTGTAACAATTCTGCAAATGAATCTTCAAGCCTTAGGTTTGCGTTTTCCAGGTCAATTTTTTAGTATGGCGCCATATTTAGCAACAATTGTGGTTCTAGTACTTATTTCAAGTAATAGACTAAGAATTAAGCTTAGTGCACCTGCTTCTCTAACTCTACCTTTTTATAAGGGTAGATAAATATCCACTCTTTTTTAAATTAATCTAATGCAGAATCATTGAACTAACTCTAAAAAAATCGTTGAGTAATCATTATATTTAGCAGGTGAGGTTAAAATGATTAAATTTATAACTATTATTTCAACTTTTTTAGTTTTTGCTTTTGGATCAGCCAATGCAGATCCTAAGAAGGTTGGTTTTATATACATAGGTCCTCCAGGTGATCATGGTTGGACTTACATGCATGATGTTGGTAGACAATATATGGAGAGTCAATTGGGTGACTCTATAACTTCTACTTATATAGAAAATGTTCCAGAAAATGCTGATGCTGTTAGAGCAATAAGAAAATTAGCAGATTCTGGTCATGACCTAATTTTCACTACTTCTTTCAATTATATGGATCAAACTCATGAGGTAGCAAAAGATTTTCCTGATATAAAATTTGAACATGCTACTGGCTACATTCAAGCAGACAATGTAGCTACATATTCAGCAAGATTTTATGAAGGCAGAATGATTGAAGGTCACATTGCAGGACATATGTCAAAAACTGGTACTATTGGATATATAGCTTCTTTCCCAATTCCTGAAGTTGTAAGAGGTATTAATGCTTTTTATTTAGCTGCTGCTAAAATTAATCCAGATATTAAAATGAAAATTATTTGGGTTTTCACTTGGTATGACCCAGGTAAAGAAGCAGATGCTGCAAACACTTTAATAAACCAAGGAGCAGATATTATTGTACAACATACTGATACTTATGCTCCATGCCAAGCTGCTCAAAAAGCTGGAGTTTATGCATTTGGTCAAGCATCAAATCAAGAAGCTTTTTGTCCTGATGCCCATCTAACTTCAATTGAAGATATTTGGGGGCCATATTATGCTGAAAGAGCTAAAGCTGTTGTAGATGGAACATGGTCTTCTGGAGATACTTGGGATGGTATGGATAAAGGTATGGTAGTTATGTCTCCATATAACACTAAATTAATGCCAACAGATCTTATTCAAGAAGCTGTTAATATGGAAGTTGGAATTAAAGATGGAACTTTACATCCGTTTACAGGTCCGATTTATAATCAGGCTGGTGAATTGGTTGTTCCTGAAGGTGAGGTTGCTCCCGATGGTATGTTATTGGGTATGAACTTTTATGTTCAAGGAATTGATGGCGAAGTACCACAATAATTAATTAATTTTTTAAACCTCTCTCGTAATTGAGGGGGGTTTTCTAATTATTATAAAATAAGGATCAATCTGAATGACTGACTTACATGTTTCATGGGAAGAATATAGAAAAAAAAGTGAAAATTTAGCTAAGCAAATTTATAATGATGGTTGGGAATTTAACCAGGTTGTTTGTATTGCAAAAGGAGGTATGAGAGTAGGGGATGTTATGGCAAGAATTTTTGATGTACCATTAGCAGTCTTATCAGTTGAGTCTTACAAAGGTGAAGGAATAAAAAATAAAAGAGGCGCAATAACCTTTTCTCGTGACTTAGCAAAAACAAGTCCAAATATAGGTTCAAAAGTCTTGATTGTTGATGATTTAGCCGACTCTGGAATAACTCTTAAAAAAAGTATTGATTGGTTAAATCATACATATGGATTTTATATTGATGAACCAATAAGAACAGGTGTTTTGTTTTATAAGGCTGTGTCTACTTTTAAACCTAATTATTACGTTGATTATTTAGAAAATTCTCCATGGATACATATGCCTTATGAGAAATATGAATCAATGAAGCCTCAAGACTTGGATTAAATAATAGTAGAAATTTCTTCTAAAATTTTTTTTTGTCTTGCAAATATAGGTATTTTTGCTTTTTTATTTGGATAGCCAACTACTAACAACAAAAAAGGTTTTTCATTAATAGGTCTTTTCAAAATTTTATTAAGAAAAGTCATAGGACTTGGAGTATGAGTTAGCATCGCTAATCCAGAAAAATGCAAACATGAAATCAAAATTCCTGTAGCAATACCTACAGACTCTCTTACATAATAATTTTTTACTTTATTTTTACCTGATAAAGAATATTTTTTTTCAAAAATAGCAATTAAATAGGGTGCCTTTTCAAGAAAATCTTTTTTAGAATCAGTTCCTAAGGGTTTTAATGCATCTAGCCATTCTTTAGGAGCTTTATAATTATAAAAATTATATTCTTCTTTTTCAGCCGCTAATTTTATTTTTCTTTTAATTTTAGAATCTTTAATTACAACAAAATGCCATGGTTGAAGATTAGCCCCACTTGGTGCTGTTCCAGCAGCAAGTATTGCATTTTTAATTATTTTTATATCAAAATTTTTTTTATCAAAGTCTCTAACACTTCTTCTTTTTTTAATAAAATTGTAAAATTTATTTGAATTAAATTTCATTTTTTTAATTGTTTGTTTTGAAAAATTTAATTCTTCAGTTAAATATGTTTTTATTTTATGCATTGGATATTTATAATTATAGGAATAATATTAATTTCAATTTCTTTAAGTAACCCATTATACAGATTGATATTAGAAAAAAAAATAAAATCAAACTTAATTTTACAAATTATTTTTAGAGTATTTCTTTTCTTGATAGGTATTATAATTATTTTTTTTGGTTTATTTTTAGAGAGTATTACTTAATACCTTCTAATATTTCTATCAATCAAAGCTGCCCATGCATCAATGCCACCTAACACATTCACACAATGATCATAACCCTGAGCCTTTAGCCATTTGCATACTGCCTGACTTCTTGTTCCAGTGTGACACATTACAAAAATATTTTTTTCCTTATTAAGTTCAGTATGTCTTGATGCTATTTCAGACAACTTCATGTGAATTGTGCCTTTTATGTAAGCATGATCTCTTTCAGTGTCTTCTCTGACGTCTATAATTTGGATTTTACCGTTATCCTCTCTTAATTCATTTAGTTGATGAACAGTTATTTCACTACTTTTATAGATATCCATACTTGTATTTTATATATTTAAAAAAATATATCTAGTATTTTAATTATTTGTATGTTGGCTATTGAAAAAAAAATTTGTGTATTTATTTTATTTCTTTATAAGCAAACCCTAAATCATTATGTCAAAAAAAATTACCTTTTCAGCTTTCGGTAGAGACTCATATTACCACCGAGATTGGTTTAAAAAAAATGGCTTTAAATTTGATAGAAGTTCAAGAAAATGGACAGTAGAAAATCTTCCAATTGATAATGCTGAGGATTTTGCAAGTTATTGCCGTAAATATGGATTAACCTTTGAAAGATCTGACAGAATGATAACTGAATTTGATTATGCTGATTATCTTTGGGATGGAAGAAGAGATGAATTTATGAAAAAATCTGAAAAAATTCAAATTCCACAACCAAAGAATAAAATATAATTTTTTGTTTAAAATATATCCTGTAAATAATTTTCTCTTATTAATTTTATTGTCAGCAATTTGGGGCTCGGCTTTTTTTGCAATTAAATTGGGATTAGAGAGTTTTTCCCCAATTGGGGTTGCTTCTTTGAGATTGATTATAGCATCTTTTTTTTTATTATTTTTTTTTTATATACAGAAAAAAAAAATTATTTTTACTAAACAAATTTTATTATTATTAATTATAATTGGTATTATTGGTAATTTTATTCCTTTTTTTTTAATTAGTTGGGCAGAACAATATATACTTTCATCTACTGCAGGAATGTTAATGGCAATTGGTCCAATCATTACATTAATAATGTCTCACTTTTTGACTAAGAATGATAAATTTACTTTTGTTAAATTTGTATCTGTTATGATTGGTTTAATTGGAGTTTTATTTATTTTTAAAGTTAATTCTATTGATAATTTATTTTCTGATAATCTTATAGAATTAGTAGCAAAATTGTTAGTTATCTTAGCTGCATTTGGTTATATGTTTTCAAATATTTTAGCTTATGAAAAATTAAAAAATATAGATTCATATTCTATTACTACATTTGCAACAACATTTGGGGCAATATTTTCTATTCCATTTTTTATATTCGATGCAGTATTTAATAATTTAAATTATAATTTAAATTATAATTCTATTTATGCAGTTATTTATTTAGGAATTTTTCCAACTGCTATTGCTTTTCAATTCCGATATTACATAACTAAAACTTCAGGTCCGGTATTTTTATCTTATGTCGCATATTTAATCCCTGCTTTTGCAGTGATCTGGGGATATATTATTCTTTCTGAAAAAATTGGTATTAATTCATTTATTGGGATTATTTTAATTTTGTTAGGAGTATACTTAGGGCAAAATAAATTAATGAGTAAAATATCCAAAAAATACGTATAATATTAATAATATGGATATTAGAATTGATACACTTTTAAAATTAAAATACTTCATTTAATGTTGAAATTTATTTATTTTTAGTTCAATATAGTCAAATTATGACTGACTCAATTAAATATTTATTAGAAGAAAGTAAAGCACCAAAATTTTGGTACAATATAAATTCAGACTTACCAAGTCCACCACCACCACCTTTACATCCCGGCACTAAACAACCTGCAGGTCCTGATGATTTTGCACCTTTATTTCCAATGAGTTTAATAATGCAAGAAGTATCAACTGAAAGAGAAATTGAAATTCCAGAGCCAGTTAGGGAAGTATATAAGCAATGGAGACCTTCGCCTTTATTTAGGGCACGAAGATTAGAAAAATTTTTAGATACTCCAGCAAAAATTTATTATAAATATGAAGGAGTAAGTCCAACAGGTAGTCATAAGCCTAATACTGCTGTACCACAGGCTTTTTTTAATAAAGAAGAAGGGATCAGCAAGATTTTTACAGAAACTGGTGCAGGGCAGTGGGGAAGTTCGCTTGCTTATGCAGGTCAAATTTTTGGCATAGATATTGAGGTTTTTATGGTTAAAGTTAGTTTTGATCATAAACCTTATAGAAAACTTATGATGCAGTCTTTTGGAGCTAATTGCCATGCAAGCCCATCATCACTTACTGACTTTGGTAACAAACTTCTCTCTGAAAATCCTGATAATCCTGGAAGTTTAGGAATAGCAATTTCTGAAGCTATTGAGGCAACTGTCAAAAGTGGCGGCAAGGCTAAATATTCATTAGGAAGTGTTTTAGGTCACGTTTTAATGCATCAAACAATAAATGGAAATGAAGCAATTATTCAAATGGAAATGGCTGGTGATTATCCAGATATTATTGTTGGCTGTACAGGAGGAGGAAGTAATCTTTCTGGATTGATGTTCCCTTTTTTAGGTCAGCAATTACGTGGTGGACAAAAAATAGATATTATTGGATGTGAACCGGCATCATGCCCATCATTTACAAAAGGTAAATATGCATATGATCATGGAGATATGGCTAAAATGACTCCTTTGATTAAAATGCACACTTTAGGATCAGATTTTTTACCGCCTGCAAATCATTCGGGGGGATTAAGATATCATGGAATGTCTTATCATTTAAGTCATCTCTACGAACTTGGCTTAATGAGAGCTAAAGCATATGCTCAAAAGGATTGTTTTGAAGCTGGTTTAGCATTTGCTAAACAAGAAGGTATTATTCCTGCCCCTGAAGGTAATCATGCTGTTAAGGGTGCAATAGATGCCGCTCTTGAGTGTAAAGAAAATGGAGAGTCTAAAACTATTCTTTTCAATCTATGTGGCCACGGTTATTTTGATATGACAGCATATGATGATTATTTAAATGGTAGTATGGCAGATGATGTCATAGATGAAGATGGAATTAGTAAATCTATCTCTCAAATACCTGAAGTTGCTTAAATTTAAGTTTTATTTTTAAATATATAACTTAAAGGTATTTCCAAATTATGGTTGAAATAAAACCCTTTAAAGGAACACGTCCATTCAATGAGGAAGCGAAAGCTTTAATAGCACCTTCAACCGATCATTTAAGTATAGAAAATATAGAAATATTTAGAAAAAATAATTATTGGAATTATCTAAAAATTCTTAATCCTGTTGGTCAATTAAAAGAAAGTGATACATTATTAGAGGCTAAACTTCATTTTAATGAAATGAAAGAAAATGATGTTATTAAAAAAGATATTGATGATCATTATTATGTATATCAAATAGAATTTAAAGGCCATACTCAAACAGGATTCTTATCACTTGCAAATATAGAAGATTTTACAAATGAAAAAATAAAAGCTCATGAAAAAATTTATGAAATTAGGATGAGAGAAAGAGCTGAACAAATGCTTAATATAAAAACTCAAATAGGGCCCATTTATGTTATCTTTAAAGAAAATAACGACATAACCAATCTTTTAAATTCAATAATAAATAAAAATCCTGACTATGATTTTGAGAGTTTTGATAAATCTGTTCACAAACTTTGGTGTGTTTCAAATAAAGAATTTATTTTAAAATTATCATCATTTTTTTCAAAACAAATTGATAATTTTTATATAGCTGATGGTCATCACAGAATGGGAGCTATGAAATTAATCGGAGAATTAAAATATAATAAAAATATTAATCAAAATAACTTTATGATTGCAGCATTTTCAAGCAGTGAAGCAAAAATATTTGATTATAATAGAGTTGTTAAAGATTTAAATGGTCTTTCTAAAAAAAAATTTTTAGAATTAATATCCCAAAACTTTGAAATAAATGAAGAAGATAAAGCATTTAAACCTATCAAAAATAAACAGTTTGGTATGTATCATGAAAACAAATGGTATTCTCTGGAATATAAAGAATTATTAAAAATTGATAGTTTTATTGATACTCTTGATATCAACATTTTAAATAATTATATTTTTAAAAAATATTTAAACATTAAAGATGTCAACAATGATGAGAGAATACGCTTTATTGCTGGTTGTCATGGTCTTGGAGCTCTAGAAAAAAAAGTTAATGAAAACAAAGACAGTGTGGCATTTTCTATCTTTCCTTCTAACATAAGTGATGTTATGAAAGTTGCGGATAATAAATTAACTATGCCACCAAAATCAACATGGTTTGATCCGAAACCATTGGATGGTTTAGTAGTTTATGAATTTGAAAAATAACAATGAATAAACCGAATAACAAACCTACTAACCCAAATTTTTCAAGTGGCCCTACATCAAAAAGACCAGGTTGGGATATAACAGCTTTAAGTGGCGCCTTAACTGGTCGATCTCATAGATCTATAGAATGTAAAGCAAGACTTAAAGAAGCAATTGATAAATCTAAAAATATCTTAGGTTTGCCTGATGATTATTTGTTAGGAATTATGCCAGGATCTAATACGGGAGCTTTAGAAGCAGCTATGTGGTGTTTACTTGGAAAAACTGGCGTTGATATTTTAGCTTGGGAAAATTTTGGTAAAGATTGGGTTATTGATGCAATAAGCCAATTGAAATTAGAGAATTTAAATATCCATGAAGAAGATTATGGAAGACTACCTGATCTATCTAAAGTAAACTTTGATAATGATGTAATCTTTACTTGGAATGGTACAACCTCTGGTGTTAAAGTTCCAAACGGTGATTGGATACCTGATGATAGAAAGGGATTAACTATTTGTGATGCTACATCTGCAATTTTTGGAATGCCAATTGATTATAAAAAATGTGATGTAATTACTTGGTCTTGGCAAAAAATATTAGGCGGTGAAGCTGCCCATGGAATGATTGCTATATCTCCAAAAGTTGTTGAAAGATTAGAAAATTACACACCTTCATGGCCTATTCCAAAATTATTTAGAATGGCTGAAAATAATAAATTAATAAAAGGAATTTTTGAAGGTAACACTATTAATACACCGTCTATGATTTGTGTAGAGGATATAATAGATTCTTTAAATTGGGTTAATAAAGAAGGTGGACTAAACTCTTTAATATCAAAATCACAAAATTCACTTAAAAAAATTAGTGATTGGATTGATCAAAATAATTATTTAACTTTTCTATCTGAATATAAAGATATGAATTATATTTCTAACACAGGTATAACTTTTAAAATAACTGAAGAGTGGTTTACTAGTAAGGATGAGTCTGATCAAAGATCTATTATGGCTGAAATATGTAAATTATTATCAGAAAATAATGTAGGATTAGACTGTAATGGTTATCCAAAAGCTCCACCTTCATTTAGAATATGGGCAGGAGGTACAGTTGAAACATCTAATGTCGAACTTGTGCTTCCCTGGATAGATTGGGCATATAACGAAATAAAATCTAAACATGCCTAAAATATTAATATCTGATGCAATGGATAATATTGCATCAGAAATTCTCTCAAATAATGATCTTGAGGTTGATATAAAAACAAATTTAAAACCAGATGAATTAAAAAAAATAATTTCAAATTATGATGGTTTAATTGTTAGGTCTGCAACAAAAGTTACAAAAGATATAATTGATTCAACAACTAATTTAAAAATTATTGGAAGAGCAGGGGCAGGAGTTGATAATATCGATATAGAAGCTGCAAAAAATAAAAATATTATTGTAATGAATACTCCTGGTGGAAATACAAATGCTACTGCCGAACATACGATAGGTCTAATATTTGCTGTACTTAGAAAAATACCTTCAGCTAATGATACAACTCATAGAGGCTTGTGGGAAAAAAAGAAAATGAAAGGAAGTGAGTTAAAGGGTAAAAGAATTGGTATTTTTGGCTTTGGTAATGTTGGAAAAAGAGTAGCCGAAATTTCTAATGCATTAGGTATGAAAGTTTCTATTTATTCATCTTATTTTAATTCTGTAAAAGGTGATTTTAAAAACTATGACTCAAGTGACTTAAGGGATATTTTATCAAATTCAGATATTATTTCTTTCCATTGTAAGCCAAATAAAGATGGTAGTTCAATTATTACTAAAGATGAATTTAATATGATGAAAAAGAATTGTATATTAATTAATACAGCAAGAGGTGGTTTAATTAATGAAGCTGATCTAATTCAAGCACTTAAAAATAATTTAATTAAAGGAGCTGCTTTAGATGTTTTTAAAAATGAACCTCTTGAAGAAAGTGAATTATTCAATTTAGAAAATATAATTTTAACACCACATATAGCTGCTTCAACCGATGAAGCTCAAATAGTTGTCGCTGAAATGGTCGCCAATCAGTTCTGTGAATATTTTAAAAATAATAACATCGTCAATTCAATTACTTAATAAAAATTTCAGTTAGATTTTCTAAATATCCAGAGGGATTGGATAATATATTTCCATCAAGAATATTAGCTTGATCTAATATAAGATTTGACATTTTTTTATGATCAATTTTAGTTAAATTATTTGACAAGTTAATTATCATAGGATGATTTGGATTAATTTCCAAAATTTTTTTAGAATCAGGAGTTTTCTGATTATGCATTTTCATTAATTTTTCCATATTAATGTCCATGCCTGTTTCTTCTGCAACAAGTAGTATTGGGCTTTTTGTTAATCTCTCAGAAATTATAACATTTGATATACTTTCTTTAAGTTCAGTTTTAAGAATATTAATTAAATCATTGATTTTATTATCTATTAATTTATCTTTGTCTTTTTTATCTTTTGTATTTTTTCCAACTTTTGAAACATCTACTTTTCCTTTAGTAATTGATTTAAATTCAAGATCTTTAAATTTATTTACATTTTGAATCCAAAATTCGTCAACTGCATCTATCATAAATAGAACAGGGATTTTTTTATCTGCAAAAACTTCCAACTGAGGTGAGTTTTTAATGTGATCTTTGTCGGTGTTGGCAAAATAGTAAATTTCTTTTTGATCTTTTGCCATTATTTTAATGTATTCTTCTAAGGAAATCTTATTTTTATTTATTGAATTTTCAAATCTAAGGAGAGGTAGTATTTTTTCATGATGATCATTATGTTCGTATAGACCTTCTTTTAATACTGTACCAAAGTTATTCCAAAAAGTTTCAAATTTAGGCTTCTCTTTATTTGCTAAATTTTCAATTTCACTTAATATCTTATTTGTTAGGCCTTTTCTAATCTTAGTAATTATAGGATTGTTTTGTAACATTTCTCTACTAATATTTAGAGAGATATCTTGCGAGTCTACTACTCCAGGTATAAATCTTAACCAGTTAGGAATGATATCTTCACATTCATCTGTAATAAAAACTTTTTGTACATATAATTTAATTTTATTTTTTCTGTCTGCATTAAATAAGTCCATTGGCTGATTTGTAGGAAAATAAACTAAAGCTTTATAGCTTATTACACCTTCTGCATTGTAATGAATTGTTTTAAGAGGTTCATCAAAGTTGAATGAAATATTATTATAGAATTGTTTATACTCTTCTTCTTTAATATCTTTTTTATCTTTTAGCCATAATGGACTACCCTCATTAACTTTTTCTTCTTTCTCTTTATCATCAAGATCTTTTAGGAAAATTGGAAAAGGTATATAATTTGAGTATTTGGTAATTATTGATCTTAATCTAAATGAGTCTAAAAACTCATCAGCATCTTTTTTAATATTGAGAGTAATGCATGTACCTCTTTTTTCTTTTTTTGCTTTTTCTATTGAATAATTTTCTTTGCCATTTGAAGTCCAAAGGTTGATTTCGTCATTTTCTGCATCCCTTGATAAAACATCAACCTTATCTGAAACCATATAAGAAGAATAAAAACCAACACCAAATTGGCCAATAGCAGAAATATCACCCTCTTTTTTATTTTTCATTGCTTCTATGAATTTGCTAGTTCCAGATCTTGCAATAGTACCAAGATTATCGATTAAATCTTGTCTATTCATACCTATTCCGTTGTCTTCAATTTCAATGATTTTTTTCTTTTTGGAGACTCGAATATTAATTTTTAAATCTTTTTCATCTTTTAAAAGATTTTTTTTTGAAAGTGATTGGTATCTTAATTTTTCACAAGCATCAGCAGCATTTGAGATTAATTCACGTAAAAATATCTCTCTTTCACTGTAAAGAGAATTAGCAACTAGGTCTAAAAGTTTACTAACTTCTGCCTGAAACGATAAATTTTCTTTTGAATTTTCTGCCATTTTTTAAGATTTAAGCATTCATATTCATAATTCAATAGTAAGCAATAATTTTTTGCCACATTTAAGACTATATAATCAAAAATTATGATATTTATGTCTTTCATGAGGTTAGATAATCTTCTTAAGATAATATGTATTTCAATTATTTTTCTTTATGCCTGCACTTCTAATCAACTAACTAATACGGCTGATAGTTGCATTATATTTGATCAAAAGAAAAATTGGTATAAGGCAACTAAAAAATCATATGACAAATGGGAAACGCCAATTGCTTTTCAATTAGCTATTATTAAACAAGAGTCATCATTTGCACAATTTGCAAAACCAAAAAGAAAAAAATTGTTAGGTTTTATTCCGAGTTCAAGACCATCAACTGCTTTTGGTTATGCTCAAATTACTAATCCAACTTGGGACTGGTATAAAAATAAAACAGGAAATCAAAATGCTTCAAGGGCTAATTTTAATGATGTAACTGATTTTATTGGTTGGTATACAACTCAAACAGAAAATATGGTTGGTATATCAAAAAAAGATTATTACAATCAATATTTAGCATATCACGAAGGTCAAAATGGTTGGTCGAAAGAAACATTTAAAAGTAAAGAATGGTTGATTGAAGTAGCTAAAACTGTAGAAAGAAATACAAATATGTATAATAAACAATTAAAAAGTTGTGAAGATAAACTAAATAGAAAAGGATTATTTGGGATATTTTAATGCCAGTTCTCAATAGTATTAATCAAATGTTAAACGAAATGACAGAATGGCGTCATGACTTACATAAAATACCTGAAATAGGATTAGAGGAGTATGAAACATCTAAATATATTAAAAATAAGTTAAAAGAATTTAATGTAAATTTTAAGGATCGATATTCAAATACCGGTATAGTTGCATGGGTTGATGGTAATAAAAAAACTAATGAAAAGACAATAGGGCTACGAGCTGACTTCGATGCCTTGCCAATGCCCGAAAAAAATGAATTTGATCATAAATCTACAAATAAAGGTATGATGCATGCTTGTGGTCATGATGGGCATACTACCATGCTACTTGGAGCAGCAAAATATTTAAATGAAAATAATGATTTTAACGGCAGAGTCTATTTTATTTTCCAACCTGGTGAAGAAGGATTTGCTGGAGGAAAAAAAATGATTGATGATGGTATGTTTGAAGATTTTAAAATTGATGAAGTATATGCTCTTCACAATTGGCCTGAACTTCCATTTGGAACTTTTGGAGTAAATAGTGGGCCTATGATGGCGGCAGTGGATGAATTTGATATAATTGTTAAGGGTAAAGGAGGTCATGCCGCATCACCTCATCTAGCAATTGATCCTGTTGTAATATCTGCACAAGTTATATCTGCAGTCCAAACTATAATCAGTCGATCAACTGATCCTGTAGATAAAGCTTTAATTAGTATTACTAAAATTAATGCCGGCACAGCATATAATGTTATTGATGATCAGGTAAAAATGGGTGGTACAATTAGAACTTTTAAAAAGGAAACTCGATCTTATATTGAAAAAAGACTAAGAGAATTATGTAATGGAATTGCAGAAGCTCATGGTGCTGAAATTAAAATCCAATTTGATTTAGTAAATAAATACCCACCAACAATAAATTCAAAAAAAGAAAGTATATTTGCAGCAAATGTTGCCAAAGAGTTGGTTGGAGATGAGAAGGTAATAACGGATATTGATCCATCTATGGGAGGAGAGGATTTTTCTTATTTATTAGAAGAAAAACCAGGGACTTATTTATATCTAGGACAAGGTGATGATAATCATAAGGCTCATCTTCATACAACTAAATATGATTTTAATGATAATCTTCTACCAGTAGGTGTAAATTTTTGGGTTGAATTAGTAAAAAAGTATTTTTCTAAATAATTTTTATGATTAATTTTAGTGCAATTTTTTCAATAATTGCATTTAGACTAAAGGAGTTTTTTTCTGAGTATCAGTATTCATTACTTGCTCCAATTACCACTAATATACTTTTTATATTAGTTTTTATAACTATAGAAAGTTATCATTCTTTATCTATAGAATCAGAATCCTTTGTATATTTTATTGCCCCAGGATTAATCATAATGATTGTAGCTCAAGAAAGTTATGATATTCCATCAGTAACTTTAGTTAACATGAAACAAATTGGTTCTTTAAATGATTGGTTGCTTGCACCCATTTCTAGAATTGAAATTTTAATTTCATTATTAATTAGTTCAATTATTATTGGATTCATTATTGCAATTTCTAATTTATTTATTTTTTCATTTTTTATAGATATGCAAATCTACAATTATTTATTTTTTTGTTATTATTTAATAATTGTAATAATTTTTTTTTCATGCCTGGGATGTCTTGTTGGTATTTTATTTAATACTTGGGATACTCAAAGTACTTTTTCGAATTTTTTTGTAATACCATTAAATTTTCTATCTGGTACTTTTTTTTCAATAGGATATTTGCCTGAAAATTTAAAATTCATACTGTATTACAATCCTTATTATTATGTAGTAAGTTTTTTTAGAAATTGTTTTAACAATGATTATACATTTCAATTACAACAAAATATCTATATTTTATTTTTTATAATTTTATCTTTTACAATTACAGCTTATGTCTATTTTAGAGGATATAATATCATAAAATGATTGATTATATTCTTATTATTTTAAATTATACACAATTATTAATTGAGGAAAATTATTTATCTGCCTTAATAATATATTTTTTATTTTGCATATCTTTCTTCTTTCTTTCATTACCAGGGGGGTTAATTGTAACTTTATCATCTGGTTTTTTCTTTGGTTTTTATATTGGTTTTTTTATAAATATTATATCTATAACTATTGGTAGTTTATTTTTTACAATTTTATCAAAATATTTTTTTATAAATTATTTTAATAAATATCTCTCAAAATATACTGATAAATTAAATAAAATTATTAAGAAATCTTCTTATGAATATTTAATATTAATAAGACTTATATTTGGCATACCTCTAATTGTTCAAAACTTATTTATATCAACTTTAGAAATTTCAAAACTCAAATTCATAATTTCATCAATAATAGGTTTCACTCCTTATTTTTTAATATTTTCCTATGCTGGGGACAGAATATCTAATTTACTAGAAATAAAATCTTTTTCTATTAAAAATTTTTTTTCTATTGAAATTATAATTGTATTAATAATTTTTTTTGTAATTATAATATTTAGAATATTTGCTAATATTAATTCAAAGAAAAATTAATAAAATAATTTTTTATATTTTATTGTAATAATAACTAAATAAACTGTTACAATTGTTGCACTGTATATAGTTATATCAATCAACAAAAGCTTCTTCGCAGAAAATTCGTTAAAGAATCTAGAATAAATCAAAGCAGTAGTTTGTATAATCGAAGTAATCGTTATTATTATTAGCAATTTTAATGATTTTTGTGGACTAATATAAATGTATAGTAGTCCAATAAATAATAAACCAGTTATGGATGCCCCTATATTTCTTAACCAGGCAACATTTATTTCCTCTGCATTTGTTATATTTACAAAATTAAATGGAAATACAAGAAAATACACTCCGTATATTAATGAAAAAATTGATAATACTAATAAACTTAATCTAATCATATTAATTAAGAATAAATACTTATTTATAAATATTTAAGATTGCAAATTTTATTATCTAAATATACAAAAAGATATGATCCGATTGTTAATTGTTTTAGCTGTCATTATAATGATTTTATTTATTTTAAGATCTAGGGCCAAGTCAGGATCAATTGGAGGTACTAAATTATATAGAAACTTAATTTTAATTGTAATTTTAGCAGGAGTGTTATTTTTTCTTGCTACTTCAGGTAAATTTTTAATTCCACAACTATTAAATTTAATTAAAGTTGGATTGCCATTTTTAACAAAACTAATAGGAATTTAATGAATTATTTTAATAAGACAAATTTACCAATGAATGATGAGATGGTTAATTTTTGGAATGATAATGGCTATCTCGTTATTGAGGATTTTAATAGTGAGGAAGAATGTGATAAAATAATTGAAAGATCAAGTTATCTAATTGATAATAATAACTTAAATAATCAAAAATCTATTTTTGATACAATTAACCAAGCACATAATGATGATAAATATTTCTTAGAGTCTGGAGATAAAATTAGATTTTTTTTTGAAGAAAAAGCAGATTTAGAAAATACTAATATTAATGAAAACAAACATTTTATAGTCAATAAAATTGGTCATGCTTTACACGACTTAGATGAAGTTTTTCATAATTTTTCTCACAAAAAAGAACTGCAAGACATAGCTTTAAAAATAGGATTTAAAAAACCAAAATTACTACAATCAATGTATATTTTTAAACAACCAAAAATAGGAGGAGAGGTAGTTTGTCATCAAGACTCAACATTTCTCTATACTGAACCTGAAAGTACCGTTGGTTTCTGGTTTGCTTTAGAAGATGCAAATAAAAGTAATGGATGTTTACAAGTTGCAAGTGGAGGTCATAAAGGACCACTAAGAAATTTATTTAAAAAAATTGATGGTAAAATGCAAATGTTAGAAGTAAATAGTGAAGAATTTCCTGAAACAGATACATTTGTAGAAGTTAAAAAAGGATCACTGGTATTATTGCATGGAAGACTTCCTCATTATTCTTGTGAAAATACAAGTCCTAATTCAAGGCACGCTTACACAATTCATGTTATAGATGAAAAGAATTATTATCCAGATTGGAATTGGCTTCAAAGATCTGAACTACCACTAAAAAGTTTTATTAATGACTAAAAAAATTATTTTAGACTGTGATCCAGGACATGATGATGCTGTAGCTATAATGCTAGCAGCAGCTTCTTCAGAGATTGAGATACTTGGTATAACGTGCGTAGGTGGAAATTCAGGATTAAATAATACAGTAAATAATGCATTAAAAGTTTGTACATTAATTGAAAGAACTGATTTGAAAATTTATTCTGGTGCAAATAAACCAATACATTATGATTTATTTACAGCTGAATATGTTCATGGAAAAACAGGGCTAGACAAAAAAGGCGATCCAATAATAGTAACTAATGATTACAAAGTACAAGAAAAAAATGCAATAGATTTTATTATTGATACTTGTAAATCATCTGAGGATGAAATTTACTTATGTCCAACTGGACCACTTACAAATATCGCTTTAAGTTTACAAAAAGATCCATCAATAAAGGATAAAATAAAAGAAATAGTTTTTATGGGTGGTGCAGCAATGTGTCTTGGAAACACGACGCCCTCAGCGGAATTTAATATTTACGTCGATCCACATGCAGCTAATATTGTACTAAACTCTGGCATTCCGATGACAATGATGGGCCTAGATGTTACACATCAAGTAAATGTAAATAGTAAAATTATTAATTTTATGAATGAAAATAATAACAAAAGTTCTAAATTCTTTGGTGAGTTAATGGAGTTTTATACAATTTTTCATAAAAAATTATATGAAACAGAAGACACTCCTCTTCACGATCCTTGTGTAATAGCCTATTTATTAGAACCAAGTATTTTTGAGGGCAAATTAGTTAATGTTGCTGTAGAAGAAAATTCTAAATTAACACGTGGAGAAACAGTAGTTGATTGGTTAGGTGTTACAAACAGAAAACCTAATTGTTTTGTAATGAATCATGCAAATGATAAAAAATTTTTTGAATTATTAAAAAATAAACTATGTTTGCTACCTTAAGAATAAAATTCTTTAGCAATTTTTCCTGCTAAATTAGCATTATTTATTATTAAAGCAACATTGGCATCTAAAGTTTGATTTTCTGAAAACTTATTTATTTCTTTTATTAAAAATGGCGTCAATTCTTTACCACTAATTTTATTTTTCTCAGCTTTTATTAAAGCTTTATTTATCCATTTATTTATTTTATCTTTACTTATTTCATTTTCTTTTGGTACTTTATTAAATATAAGAATTGATTTATTATTATTAATTTTACTATTTAATTTTAAATAATTACTTATATCAGAAATATTATCAAAATTATTATCAACTAGATTAGTGGTTTTAGCATACCAAAAACCAGGCATAAAATTTGTTTTATAGCCAATTCTTGTTATTCCTAAGGTCTCTAGAAGTTCATGAGTTTTATTTAAATCCAGAATTGATTTTGCTCCACTACAAATTATATAATTATGATTTTCAGACAGTGCATATAAATCTGCTGATACATCGTATGTGTTTTCTGCGTTCAAATGAACACCTCCAATTCCCCCAGTAGCAAAAAATTTTATTCCAAACTTTGAAGCTATTGTTATAGTACTTGCTACAGTAGTAGCCGCATTTTCTTTTTTATATATAGATAAATTTATATTGTGATTTGAGACTTTTTGAACATTAATATCTTTTGCTAAAATATTTATATCTTCTTCATTTAAGCCAACTTTTATTTTACCATTAATTAAACCAATGGTTGCAGCTACTGCACCACTATCTTTTACAGCAGTTATTGATTCTTTAGCAACTTTAATGTTATCTGGATAAGGTAAACCATGGCTAATTAAAGTACTTTCTAGTGCTACTATTGGTTTTTTTAAATCTATAGCTTTTTGAATATCTCTGTTTATTTCATATAAATCATTCATTTTATTTGATAATTACTTTTCTAGATATATTTTTTATTTTTATTAATTCCTTTTTTGAATTTAATTTTTTCCCACTAGCATAATAAGATCCA
>CACDMT010000009.1 GCA_902553945.1 uncultured Alphaproteobacteria bacterium
TTGATAACTTTAATATATATGACATCTACGATATTTAATGAAAAGATCAATATTAATAGCTTTTATTATACTTTTAGCAGTTCTTGGTTGGATTGTCTCAGGGCAATTTACAAACGTAGAAGTTCAAGGTGAAAATAATGAAACAACTACCAAGACTGACTGGTCATCCTCAGATGATAAAACTAATGATGAAAATGAAGAAATAACTTTTTCAGTTGAAACGAAAGTTTTTAAATCAAGTTTAATAGATCAATCCATTGAACTACAAGGTCAAACAATTCATAATAAAAAAATTGATGTAAAATCTCAAACATCTGGAAATATTGATAAAATTCAGTTTAAAAGAGGTGATAAAGTTTCTGCAGACTCAGAAATGATCACTATTTCTTTGGAAGATAGAAATGAAAAACTCTCGAGTGCTAAGAAAGATTTAGATAGATTAACTAAAGAACTTGTTCTAAATGAAAAAAATAGAGATAATTTATTAAGACAAAATTCTGAAAGAATAGAATTATATGAAATAGAATATGCATCTGCAAAACAATTAATAGATAAAGGATTAAGTTCAAAATCAAAATTGAGTCTTGCATCATTTAATTTGGCTAATGCAAAAGCAGATAAAGAAGATATTGATATTAAATTTGAATCAACTTTAGCAAATCTTGAAGCTCAAATTTCAAATGTTAAATCAGTTTTAAAAAACATTAAGCTAGATGTTGAGAAAACCAGTATTAAAGCTCCTTTTGATGGAATTATTTCACAAAAAATGGTTGAGAAAACTGAGTTTATTTCTGTTGGATCTCCTTTATTCACAATCATTGATTTGGATCCAATAAAAATTGAAGGTTACTTATCAGAATCTGATGTTAATAAAGTTAGCGTTGGTACAAAAGCATTAATTGAAGATAGTAATGGTATAAAAAAAAATGGAATAATTTCTTTTATATCTCCTTCAGCAGAGAAAAGCACAAGAACATTTGAAATTACTATTAAGGCGGATAACAAAGATCTTACATATAAAAGTGGTATAACTACAAAAATAATCATTAAAGGATCAGAACTTAAAGCTCACAAAATCCCTCCTTCAATTTTAACTTTATTGGATGATGGTACAGTAGGTGTTAAAGCGGTTGATAGTGAAAATAAAGTTACTTTTTATCCAACCAAAACAATAAAGGATACTATTGATGGAATGTGGGTTTCTGGACTACCGGAAACTGTAAACTTAATTGTAAGTGGTCAAGAATATATAAGTATTGGTGAAAAAATAAACTAATTCTAATGAAAATTAATATTATAGATTACGCAATTAGCCATTCCCGAGTTTTCATGGGAATACTAATATTTATTATTTTTTCTGGTGCATCTACTTATGTTTCAATACCGAAAGAATCAACTCCTGATGTTAGCATACCAATAGTTTATATTTCTCTTAGTCAAAATGGTATTTCTGCACAAGACTCAGAAAGGCTTTTGGTTAAACCAATTGAAGATGAAGTTAAAACTGTTGAAGGTGTAAGAGAAGTAAGATCAACAGCTTATTCAGGTGGAGGTAACGTTCTATTAGAATTTGACGCTGGATTTGACTCTGATCAAGCCATGGTTGATATTAGAGATAAAGTTGACAGAGCTAAAGGTGATCTTCCTAGTGAAGCAGATGAGCCAACAGTAAATGAAGTTAATATTAGTACATTTCCAATTCTTTCTATTTCCTTGAGTGGAGATGTTCCAAATAGAACACTTCAAGACTTAGCTGACATTTTACAAGATGATATAGAGACTATTCCTAGTGTTTTGGAAGCAAAAATTGGAGGAAAAAGAAACGAACAAGTTGATATTTTAATAAATCCAACTGCTGTAGAGAGTTATGGCATAAATCTTGAGAGCCTTATAAATATAGTAAGAGAAAACAATAAAATGGTTTCTGCAGGTGGTCAAGATACCGGAGATGGAAGTTTTGATATAAAAGTTCCTGGATTATACGAAACAATAGAAGATGTTTTAAATACTCCTGTAAAAACCAATGGGGACTCTGTAATTACATTTAGAGATATTGCTGAGGTCAAAAGAACTTTTGAAGATAGACAATCATATGCAAATGTTAATGGATCAAATTCAATAACTATTGATGTTTCAAAAAGAATTGGTGAAAACATTATCAATACAATTGATGAAGTAAAAAGAGTAACATCAATTACTGCTAAAAGTTTTCCTGAAAATGTTGAAATTTCTTTTGGGAATGATCAATCAAAAGGTATTAAAACTATGCTAAACAGTCTGCAAAATAACGTTATAGCAGCGATAATACTTGTCTTAATTATTATTTTAGGAGCATTAGGTGTTAGATCAGGTTTATTAGTTGGTGTATCTATTCCAGGATCTTTTTTATCAGGTTTACTAGCTCTATCAGTGATGGGTTTTACTATCAATATAGTAGTATTATTTGCTCTAATTTTATCTGTCGGACTATTAGTCGATGGAGCTATAGTTGTTGTAGAATATGCGGATAGAAAAATGAAAGAAGGTCTTGGTGTAAAAGATGCTTTTGCAAATGCATCAAAAAAAATGTCACTACCGATTATTTCTTCAACTGCAACTACCCTAGCAGCTTTTCTGCCTCTAATATTCTGGCCGGGAATTGCTGGTGAATTTATGAAATATCTACCAATAACACTTATATGTGTTCTTATTTCTTCATTGTTTATGGCACTACTTTTTGTCCCAGTTTTAGGATCTATTTTAAATACTGTATCAAGAATACTTCTGCAATTTATTGTACCATTACTAATATCACTAATTTTTTACAATCTATTATCTTATGGATTTGGTTTATTAGAAATTCAGAAATTTAGTTTATTTATAACAATTGGAAAATATTTACTCAGCTTTGCTTTATTTATATTTGTATTTATAAGAATAATACCAAGAGTTTATAAAATTTCAGAAAATGTAAATTCTACACATATATTAGTTTCTAAAAATGCAAAAATCTTATCTTCAGAATCAAATGAACCTGTCTTAAATGTAACTGGTTTCGTTGGATTTTATGCAAAAATATTAAACTTCTTATTATTTCATCCTTTAAAGGTGATGATTAGTGCTTTAATAATATTAGTTAGTGTAAACTACACTTATACTCAAGTTGGAGAAGGTGTTGAATTTTTCCCAGATGTTGAACCAGATCTTGCAAAAATTGTAGTATTTGCAAGAGGTAACCTTTCTGTTGAAGAAAAAAAAGATTATGTATCAAGAGTTGAGAATATTATTTTAAAACTGCAATCAGAAAGACAGGAATTTAAAAATATTTATTCTTTAAGTGGGAATGTTAGTGAACAATCAGAGGCTTCAGAAGACTTTATAGGATCAATAAGTTTGGAATATACAGATTGGAATAAAAGAAGAAAATCAAAAGTAATACTAGCAGAGATTTTGGAAGCAACAAAAAGTATAAACGGTATCAAAGTAGAATCAAGAGAACAACAAGGAGGTCCTGGTGACGGTAAACCAATTAATATTAAATTAACCAGTGATAATAAAAAACTTTTAGTTGCCGAAGGAATTAAACTGAAAAAATTCATGGATAACTATCCTAAACTGATGAATGTTGAAGATAATCTTCCTGCCCCTGGAATTGAATGGGAAATTAACGTAGATAGAAAGCAGGCATCTAAATTTGGAGCTAATATTTCATCTATTGGAAATGTTATTAAACTTGCAACAAATGGTCTAAAGCTTGGAGAATACAGACCAGATGATAGTAATGAAAGTATTCCACTTTATCTTCGCTATCCAAACGAGGGTAGAACGCTTGATAGAATTGATAATTTAAGAGTATCTACTTCTAATGGCTTAGTTCCAATCTCTAATTTTGTTAATATTGTTCCCAATAACAGAACGGGAAATATTATTAGAGTAGATTCAAAAAATGCAATTAACATACAAGCAGATGTGGAGCCTGGAACATATCCTGATGGGAAAGTTAGAGAACTTGAATATGTATTAGGCATTTCAGATACTGCTCCATCTTGGAGGGGAAGAACATTAGATTTACCTCGTTATGAATTAGATAGCAAAGTAAGGGCGGAGCTTATTGGAGAAAATGAAGATCAAAAAGAGGCTCAAGAATTTTTAACCGGAGCTTTTGGAGTTGCTTTATTTTTAATGTTAATGATACTTCTTTTACAGTTTAATAGCTTTTACAGTGCATTCTTAATTCTTTTTGCAGTTGTGATGTCAACTGCAGGTGTATTTATAGGCTTAATGGTAACAGCACAACCATTTGGTATTGTGATGTCAGGAGTTGGAGTTATTGCACTTGCTGGAATAGTTGTTAATAACAATATCATATTGATTGATACATTTGATTTTTTAAAGACTAAAACATCTAATATTAGAGAGGCTATTATTAAAACTGGTGCTCAAAGACTCAGACCTGTTTTACTTACAACAACTACTACAGTACTTGGATTATTACCAATGGTAACAATGACAAACGTTGACTTTATATCAAGAGAAGTAACTAGAGGATCACCAGATACTCAATGGTGGGTTCAATTATCAACAGCTATTGTATTTGGATTGTTGTTTGCAACATTTCTTACACTAGTAGTAACACCATCAGCTTTGATGTTTAGAGAAAACATTAAAAATTGGTATAAAAAGAAAATTTCTAATTAGTTTTTTCTAATTAAATTAAAATTGTATGACAATTAAATCAATTACAGTTTATTGCTCCTCATCAGATTTATTAAGTAATGAATATTATCAAGATGCAAAAGAAATAAGCAAAGTTATCTCATCTTTTAAATTCGATATTGTTTATGGTGGGGCAAAAGTTGGAATAATGGGTGTAGTTGCTAAAACTGCAAAAGAATGCAAAAATAAAGTTGTTGGAGTAATTCCAAATTTTTTATCTAAAAAAGAAATTATTTTTGAAGAAATTGACGATTTAAAAATAGTAGATAATATGTCAGAAAGAAAAAAATTACTCTTTGAGCTTGGAGATGCTTATTTAGCTTTACCAGGTGGAACAGGAACCTTAGAAGAAATAGTAGAGGTTGTTTCTTGGAAAATAATGGGAATTCATAATAAACCAATAATATTTTTTAATAAAAATAATTTTTGGAATAATTTATTTAAACAATTTAAATTTTTTGAAGATGAGAAATTTTCAAATAAAAATTTACAAAACAGTTTTCACATTATAGATACGGTGGATCAATTAAAAAATATATTAATTAAATGGCAAAGATAAAAGTAAAAAATCCTATAGTTGAAATAGATGGTGATGAAATGACCAGAATAATATGGGAATACATTAAAGAACAATTAATTTTGCCTTATCTCGATATTGATATTAAGTATTTTGATCTTGGAGTGATTAAAAGAGATGAAACTAATGATCAAATTACAATAGATGCAGCAAAAGCAGTAAAAAAATATGGTGTAGGAATAAAATGTGCAACAATTACACCAGATGAAAATAGAGTTGAAGAATTTAAACTAAAACAAATGTGGCGCTCTCCAAACGGAACAATAAGAAATATACTTGGCGGAACAATATTTAGACAGCCAATCATATGTAAGAATGTTCCAAGAATAATAACTAGTTGGAATGATCCTATTGTAGTTGCCAGACACGCATTTGGTGATCAATATAAAGCAACAGATACTTTAATAGATAAACCTGGTACACTTAAAATGGTCTTTGAACCTAAAGATGGATCTGCAGGATTTATTAAGGACGTATATGAATTTGAAAAAACTGGCGTTGCCTTATCAATGTATAATTTGGACAGTTCAATTGAAGATTTTGCTAGAGCATGTTTTAATTATGGACTTGATCTAGAATGGCCAGTTTATCTTTCTACTAAAAATACAATTTTAAAAGTCTACGATGGAAGATTTAAAGATTTATTTCAAAATGTATTTGAGTCTGAATTCAAAGATAAATTTAAGGAAAAAAATATTGTTTATGAACATAGATTAATAGACGATATGGTAGCCTCAGCATTAAAATGGGGTGGTAAATTTATTTGGGCTTGTAAAAATTATGATGGCGATGTTCAGTCAGATACTGTAGCTCAAGGATTTGGTTCATTAGGCTTAATGACAAGTGTTTTAATGACTCCAGATGGCAAAACAGTAGAAGCTGAAGCTGCGCATGGAACTGTTACTAGGCATTATAGAAATCATCAGAAAGGACTAGAAACATCAACTAATCCTATTGCTTCTATTTTTGCATGGACAAGAGGTTTAAGTTTTAGAGGAAAATTTGATTCAAATAATGAATTAATTAATTTTGCTAAAAATTTAGAGAACACTTGTATTAAAACAGTAGAAAATGGTGAGATGACTAAAGATTTGGCAATATTAATAAATAAAGATCAAAAATGGTTAAATACTAAAGATTTTTTGAGTGCAATAAAAAATAATTTTCAATCTATCTAACAGAATTTAATTTATCTTCTAAGTACCTTATACTTTCATTAATTTGAGTAACATCTGATCCACCTCCTTGTGCAAGATCCTTTCTTCCACCTCCGCCCTTACCACCAAGAATAATTGAAATTTCTCTTATTTCTTTAGAAGCATCAAAAATATCTGTGATATCTTCAGTCACACCTAAAACTATAGATAATTTGTTTTGATTTTTTGAAATTATTAATGAAACACTTTGTTTTTTATATTGTTTTTTTTGCTCATCAATAAATGCTTTCAATGATTTACTAGGATAATTTTCTGCAATTAAATATATAAAATTTAAGTCTTTTATTTTTTTAACAACAATATTATCAATATTTTTAGATATTGACATATTTTGTTTTAATTTTTCGTATGTCTGACTTAATTCTTTAATTAATAAAACTTTATCATCAGATTGATTTTTAAAATTATAATTAGCATTAATATTTTTAATTTTTTTCTTTAAATCTTCAATTTGTTTATTTTGGTTTTTATTTTTTTTTAATAAATCGTTTTCTATTTCTTTAATATATTTTTCAACTGCGATGTTAGATACAGCTTCTATTCTTCTAACTCCAGAAGCTACACTAGCTTGACTAGTTATTTTAAATTTATTTATTTGCCCTAGTTTGGTAACATGAGTTCCACCACATAATTCTTTTGAAAAAAAAGTTTCATCTTCTTGACCCATTGTTACTACTCTTACTTCATCACTATATTTTTCTCCAAATAATGCCATTGCTCCCTCTTCAATAGCTTTTTTCTGATCGATAACTTTAATTTCTACAATTCCATCTTTTTGTATTTGATCATTTACAATTTTTTCAACATTTATGAGTTGATCTTTTTCAATAGGATAATTATGGCTAAAATCAAATCTGAGTTTTTCTGAATTCACTAAAGAACCCTTTTGTGTAACATGCTTACCTAATATTTTTCTAAGAGCAGCATGTAATAAATGAGTTGATGAATGATTATATTTAATAAAGTTTCTACTCTCACTATTGACACTGGCTTTAATAATATCATTAATTTTGCAGTTACCGCCAATTACCTTACCTTTGTGAAGAAAATAATTTCCAAATATTTTTGTTGTATTGGTAACTTCAAAATTAAAGTTATCATTTTCAAAAAAACCCTTATCACCAACCTGACCACCACTTTCTCCATAAAAAGGTGTTTGATTTAATATAATAATTGCTTGTTGATCTTTTTTAATTTTATTTACTGACTTGCCTTCTGATATGATTGAAATAATTTTACAATCAGCCTCAATATCATTATATCCTAAAAATTCTGTTGGCCCTATTTTTGAAGTTATTTCAAACCAAATGCTATCATCCTGAATATCTCCTGTACCCTTCCAGCTTTGTCTTGCTCTTTCTTTTTGATCTAACATTTTTTGTTCAAAAGTTTTTAAATCAACCTCAATATTTTTACTTTTTAAGTAATCTTGTGTTAAATCTAATGGAAATCCATAAGTATCGTATAATTTAAATGCTACTTCACCATTAAATATACTTGTTGAGTTAGAAATTTCCTCATTTAAAATTTTAATACCTTTTTCAACTGTTTCTTTGAATTTAGTTTCCTCATTCAACAATGTATTTATGATAAGATCTTTTGCTCTGTCTAATTCCGGATATGAGTCTTTAATTCCATCTAAAAATGTTGGAAATAATTTATGAAAAATAGGTTCTTTATTTCCTAAAGAGTGAGCGTGTCGCATTCCCCTTCTCATTATTCTCCTTAAAACATATCCTCTACCTTCATTTGAAGGCATTACTCCATCTGCAATCAAAAAAGATGATGATTTTAAATGATCTGCAATTACTCTATGACTAGGATTATTAATGGAACTTTCATTTCCACATAAGTTGTTTGATTCATCAATAATTGGCTGAAATAAATCTGTTGAATAATTGTCGTTAGAGCCTTCTAAAAGAGCTGTCATTCTTTCTAATCCCATTCCAGTGTCAATTGAAGGTTTCGGAAGATCAATTCTTGTAGATTTAGAAATTTGTTCATATTGCATAAAAACTAAATTCCAAATTTCTATAAATCTATCGCCATCTTCATTAGGAGAACCAGGGGGTCCACCTTCATATTTTTCACCATGATCAAAGAATATCTCAGAACATGGTCCGCAGGGTCCAGTTTCACCCATTGACCAGAAATTATCTGATGTACTAATTTTAATTATTTTTTCATCAGATAATCCTGCAATTTTTTTCCATAAATTATATGCTTCATCATCATCAGAATAAACAGTAACCAAAAGTCTGTCCTTACTAATTGAATATTCTTTAGTTATTAAATTCCATGCAAGCTCAATTGCTAAATCCTTAAAATAATCACCAAATGAAAAATTACCTAACATCTCAAAAAATGTATGATGTCTAGTTGTATAACCTACATTTTCTAAATCATTATGTTTACCACCAGCCCTAACACATTTTTGTGCTGTAGTAGCCCTATTGTATTCTCTTTTTTCTTTTCCCGTAAATATATTCTTAAATTGAACCATGCCTGAATTTGCAAACATCAAAGTTGGATCATTATCAGGTACTAATGAACTAGAATGAACAATTTCATGACCATTTTTTTTAAAATAATCTAGAAAGGTTGATCTAATCTTATTAGAATTCATGAAAAGTTAATATAACTTGAAATCTATATTGTCTAAATAAAAAAGCGCCTAAAAGAAATAGGCGCCTTTAAAATAAGATATAAAACTATTCTTTAATTTCTTCTTTTTCTTTTTCTTCTTTTTTCTCCATTTTTCCTTCCATCATTGCTTTTTCAACTATACCAGCATTTTGAAGGATTTGATTTTGAATTTCATTGGCTATTGTTGGATTATCATTAAGATATGTCTTAACATTTTCTCTACCTTGACCAATTTTAGTGTCTTTATACGAGAACCATGAGCCTGATTTATCAATAATTTCAGCTTTAACACCTAAATCAACAAGTTCTCCAAGTTTAGATATTCCTTCACCATACATAATATCAAATTCAACTACTTTAAATGGTGGAGCAACTTTGTTTTTTACAATTTTCACTCTGGTTTGATTTCCAATTATTTCATCCTTATCCTTAATGGCACCAATTCTTCTAATATCCATTCTTACAGATGAATAAAACTTTAAAGCATTTCCACCTGTTGTTGTTTCAGGACTTCCAAACATAACACCAATTTTCATTCTTAATTGGTTAATAAACACAACTAATGTATTTGATTGAGCAATTGAACTAGTTAATTTTCTAAGAGCCTGACTCATTAATCTTGCTTGTAGACCGGGTAAAGAGTCACCCATATCTCCTTCAAGTTCTGCTCTAGGTACTAGAGCTGCAACAGAGTCAATAACTAGAACATCAATACCACCTGATTTTATTAATGAATCAGCTATTTCAAGACCTTGTTCACCTGTATCAGGCTGAGAAATTAAAAGTTCCTCTAAGTTTACACCTAATTTCTTTGCATAAGCTGGATCAAGAGCATGTTCAGCATCAATAAAGGCACAATTTCCACCTTTTTTTTGCGACTCTGCAACAATGTGAGTTGCTAAAGTTGTTTTACCCGAACTTTCAGGTCCATAAATTTCAACTATTCTTCCTTTTGGTACACCTCCAATACCTAAGGCTATATCAAGACCTAAAGACCCTGTAGATATAGCTTCAATATCAACATTAGTTTTTGAGCCCAATTTCATAATTGAGCCTTTTCCATAATTTTTTTCTATTAGACTTACTGCAGCCTCTAAAGATTTACTTCTATTTTCTTTATCCATTGAATTTTCGTTATTTACAACTTTTAATTTAGCTTGAGACATCTCATTTCTCCATTAATTCCTATGTTTTTATTAAGATTCTTGCAAATCATGTTTTCTTGTACACGTTTTGTTCTTATTTTAAAAGTTCTATTTTTGTTCTTTTGTAAATATTAGATTAAACTATTGATATATAATATTTATTTTATATTTAATATTAGTTAATATTACTTGATTAAATAAAATCATTTGATAAATCACCGTTTTTTTAAAAATATGAGCAAAATTAGTAAAAATTATAAGCCTACAAAAAAAGAAAAATTCATGAATTCTAAAATGAGAGAGTATTTTAAGTTGAAACTTATTAATTGGAAAAAAGATCTACTTAAAGAGTCATCTCAAACTTTAAATAATCTACAAAATGAAAATGAAGCAAAACCAGACATTACTGATAGAGCTTCAGAAGAGATAGATAGATCATTTGAACTTAGAACAAGGGATAGAGAGAGAAAACTGATAAATAAAATAGATGCAGCTTTAAAAAGAATTGAAGATGGATCGTATGGATATTGTGAAGAAACTGGGGATCCTATTAGCATTAAAAGGTTAGAAGCAAGACCTGTTGCAACTTTAAGCTTAGAAGCTCAAGAAATGCATGAAAAAGCTGAAAAGCGTCTAAATTAATTTATATTTAATGTCTGATATATACTATGGTGATCTAACGCCTGGAACTTATGTAATTAACATAAACAAAAAAAATGAATGGGGTATTGGGCAGATTCAATCATCTATTAATAATAAAATTACTATAAACTTTGAAAATGTAGGAAAAAAAACTATCAACCCACAAGAAGTTGAATTAAAAATAATAAATATAAATGCAACTAATTGATCAATATTTAAGAAAAATAAACTATCTTCGTGTTTCTGTAACTGATAGATGTGATTTAAGATGTGTCTATTGCATGAAAGAAAAAATGCAATTTTTACCCAGAAAAGATATTTTGACATTAGAAGAAATTGAGAGACTTTGTGATAATTTTATTGATTTAGGAGTTGAAAAAATAAGACTAACTGGAGGTGAGCCTCTAATAAGAAAAGATATTATTAAATTAATTGAGAAATTAAATTATAAAAAAGATAAAACAAATTTGAAAGAAATTACTTTAACAACAAATGGAACATTACTAAAAAAATACGCTAAACAATTAAAAAAGAATGGTATTGAAAGAATAAATGTATCGTTAGATACAATTAATCCAGAAAAATATAATAAAATAACAAGATTTGGAAATATTGAAAAAGTGTTTGATGGAATAAATGAATCTTTAGATGAGGGAATAAATATAAAAATAAATACAGTTGTAATTAAAGATTTTAATGAAGATGAAATTGAAAAATTAATTAATTGGACTGACTCAAAAAGAATTGATTTAACTTTTATTGAAGTAATGCCAATGGAAGAAACAGATGTTTCAAGAGAGTATCAATTCATATCTCTAACTGAAATATTTGATAAACTAAATAAAAAATATAATTTTAAGAAAAGTGACAATAATACTGGAGGACCAGCAAGGTTTTATAATAGCGATAATTTATCTACCAGAATAGGATTTATTAGCCCTTTAACAAATAACTTTTGTGCAAGCTGTAACCGTGTAAGAGTATCAAGTACAGGAAAATTATTTATGTGTCTTGGTCAAAATGACTATGTTGATTTTAGAGATATTATGAGAAATGACTATAGTGATAATTATATTAAAGAAAAAATAAGATTTGCTCTTAATATTAAACCAAAAAAACATGATTTTATGATTGGTAGTAAAATAAATAAATATATGAAAAGACATATGAATGTGACAGGAGGATAATGAAATTTCATTTTTTATCATCTGATAATCAAGAAGCTAAAGAAGCTGAAAAAAAACTCATAGGAATGTATGGACAAAATACAGCTGAGAATTCTGATTATATAATTCCAATTGGTGGGGATGGCTTATTATTAAAATCTCTCCATAGTTTAAATATGCTAGATAAACCTTTTTTTGGTATTAATTTTGGTTCAATAGGTTTTTTAATGAATAATATTATTGATAAAGATTTAAATGAAACCGTCTCTAATTCAAAAAAATCGTATTTTAAACCTCTTAAAATGACAGCTACAACTAATGATAATCAAACTTTCGAGGCTTATGCATACAATGAAGTTTCAATTATGAGACAAACTCATCTAGCTTCTAAAATTAAAATAAAAATTAATGATGAAATTAAAATGCAAGAATTAATTTGTGATGGAGTATTGGTATCAACTTCAGCTGGAAGTACTGCATATAATTTATCAGCTCATGGAAGTATTTTGCCCTTAGATTCAAATATTTTAGCCCTGACGCCTATAAGTGCATTTAGACCAAGAAGATGGAGAGGTGCGTTACTATCAGAAACAAATAAAATTGAATTAAATGTTCTAGATAATAAAAATCGTTCTTCAAGTGTTACGGCTGATAATGTTGAATTTAGAGATATTGATAAAGTTAGTATTGCTTCTTCAAATGAGAATAAATGTACTGTACTATTTGATAGTAAACACTCAATTGAAGATAAAATATTAAACGAGCAATTTAATTTTTAAAAAATTATAATTTTTTATAAGCACAAATTTTATTTCCATCCAAATCTCTTATATATGCATAATAATCTTTGCCATGTCTTGGTCCTGGACTTCCTTCATCTTTAGCTCCAAGTTTAATTCCAATATGATAAAAATTTTCTACTTCTTTCTTTGATCTAGCATTAAATGTAATCATTGTACCATTTCCAAAAGTTGCTTTTTTTTTATTATGTGGTTTAATTAAATAAAGTTCAATTTTTTTTGGTGATTTAGCTTTTGCATAACCATAGTATCGATTATGTATTAGAACTTTTTTTATTTTTAATGGTTTTAAAATTTTATTATAAAAATTAGCAGATCTTTTAAGATTATTTGTTCCAAGAGTTATAAATGTAAACATAAATTATTATTAACTTAAAAAATTTGAAGATAAAAGTATATGTTTAATTTGGTAGCCTCGGCCGGACTTGAACCGGCACTCCCAAAAGGGCAAGGATTTTAAGTCCTTTGTGTCTACCATTCCACCACGAGGCCAATTTTTGTCTATTATCAAACTATCGAACTTTTTCCACCATTTAATTTAATCATATCTACTATATCATCTACTACAGGTTGAACTGAGGTCATATTCCATGAAGATACAACTATGTTAACTCCTCCAGTTTTTGCTGCTAGATTGAAATATGGATAGCTACCAATTGAAGATTCTTTATATTTGTATTGAATATCTTTCAAAAAAATTGCAATTTTACTCTCATATAGATTTGTATTAATAGTAGTTACAATTTTAGGCTTACCTTTTTTAATTTTTTTTATTAATTCTAAAAACATTAGTTCCATTATTTTCGGCACTCCAGGTAAAACAAATACATTTTTTACTATAAATCCCGGTGCAGCAGTCATTGGATTTAAAATTAATTCAGATCCTGAAGGCATTTTGGCCATTTTTTGTCTACTTTCGTTAAATTCACCCTTAGGATAATAATCATTTAATATTTTGAATGCCTTCTCATTTAATTCATATTTCAAATTGAAGGCCATAGAAATACTTTCAGAGGTAATATCATCATGAGTTGGACCAATTCCCCCAGTTGTAAAAACATAAGAATATTTTTCACTATAATTTATAACTTTATCAATTATTGTTTTTTTATCATCTTTAATGACAACGACTTCTTCTAATTTTATACCCTCTTCTATCAATATATTAGCAATAAAATTTGAGTTTGTATCTTGTGTTCTTCCTGATAGAATTTCATCACCAATAACGATGATTGCTGCAGTAAATGTACTCATAAGTTTAATTGATATTTTATATATATTATTTATTGTTTAATAATAATTATTTTTTAAATGAGACACAATAATATCCCAATCTATTCAAAAAAAGATTTTGAAAATATGAGACATGCTGGCTCACTTGCTGCTCATGTTCTAGATACACTTTATGAAAAAATAAAACCTGGAATAAGTACTTTAGAAATTAATGATATATGTCATGAAATTATTATTAAAAATAATGCAATACCTGCACCTCTTAACTATAAAGGTTTTCCAAAATCTGTTTGCACTTCTGTTAATCATGTTGTTTGTCATGGTATACCTTCTGAAAGAAAAATTTTAAAGGAAGGTGATATCGTTAATGTAGATGTTACTGTTATATTAAATGGATGGCACGGAGATAGCTCGAGAATGTATGTTGCAGGTAAAACAAATAAAAAAAATTATAATTTTTTAAAATTAACTTATGATTCACTTTTGGCTGGTATAAGAGAAGCTAAACCAGGGAGTCATATTGGAGATATTGGAAATAAAATTCAAAATCTAGCTGAAGATAATGGCTATTCTGTTGTTAGAGACTTTTGTGGTCACGGCATTGGTAAAGAATTTCATACCCCGCCAAGTGTTTTGCATTTTGGAGAACCTGGTCAGGGACCCAAACTAGAACCTGGTATGTTTCTAACTATTGAACCAATGATAAATTTGGGTGGTTGGGAAACTAAAATACTAAATGATGGTTGGACTGCAGTAACTAAGGATAAATCACTCTCTGCTCAATTTGAACATACAATTGGTATTACTGAAGATGGCAATGAAATATTCACCTTATCTAAAAATGGTACAGATTTCCCAATAAAAGATATATAAGCTACTTCAAATGATATCAAGATATAATAGACCAGATATAGAAAAGATATGGTCTTTAGAAAACAAATTTAAAATTTGGACTAAGATAGAATGTCTAATTGCTGAAAAACAAGCAAGTCTTGGTATAATTCCTAAAAAAGCTGCTAAAGATATTATAAAAAAGGCAAAATTTAATGTCAAAGAAATCGAAAAAATAGAAATTAAAACAAAACATGATGTAGTTGCATATATAAACAACGTAAGCAAATATATTGGCTCATCATCTAAATATTTTCATTTTGGAGTAACATCTAGTGATATTATAGATACTGCATTTTCAATTCAATTAAAACAAACTGCAGTAATAATAAGAAAAAATTTAAACGAATGTATTAAAAATTTTAAAATAAAGTCAAAAAAATATAAAAACACAATGATGATTGGAAGAAGTCATGGAATTCATGCTGAGCCAATTACGTTTGGATTAAAATTATCTTCTTTTTATTTTGAATTTAAAAGAAACTTAGAAAGGTTAGATCAAGCTATTAATGAGATATCAGTTTGTTCTATATCGGGACCTGTTGGGACCTTTAATTCTATTGATCCAAGAGTTCAAGATTATGTTGCAAAAAAACTTCAACTAAACTCTGAAGATATTTCAACACAAGTTATTCCTAGAGATAGACATGCTTATTTTTTTTCTGTCTTAGGAATATTAGCATCATCTATAGAAAGATTTTCTGTGGAAATAAGAAATTTACAAAAAACTGAAGTATTGGAGGTTGAAGAAAATTTTTCAACTAATCAAAAAGGTTCTTCATCTATGCCTCATAAACGCAATCCGGTTTTAAGTGAAAATTTAACTGGAATATCAAGGTATATTAGAAGTGCTGTAATTCCATCATTAGAAAATATTGTACTATGGCATGAAAGAGATATTAGTCACTCTAGTGTAGAAAGGATTATTGCTCCAGATATCACTATTGCCACAGATTTTGCTCTAGTACGTTTAAATGGAATTATAAAAAATCTTAAGGTTTATCCAAAAAATATGAAAAAAAATCTTAATATGCTCGGAGGGTTACACAATACCCATAATATTATGTTGAAATTAATAGAAAAAGGTTTGAAAAGGCAATTAGCTTACAAAATAGTTCAAGAAAGTGCAATGGAAACATGGAATAATAAAAAGCAATTTTTGGAGGTTTTACTTAAAAATAAAGAATTGAACAAATTACTTAAAAATAAAGATATAGAAATGATAGTTAAGGATAATAATGACCTCAAAAATATTAATTGGATTTATAAAAATAAGATTAAATAGTCTTTATTTTTTTAGATAACTAAACTATTTAATAAATATGCCTATGTCTGAAGAAAAAATTAAACAATGTATTACTGATGCAATTCCAGATTCTATAGTTAAAATTGAGGATCTGAAAGGAGATGGAGACCATTATAGTGCTATAGTAAAATCCAAATCATTTAATGGAAAAACTAGAGTAGAGCAGCATAAAATGGTATATGATGCATTTAAAGGCAAAATGGGTAGTGAACTTCATGCGCTCAAACTTAAAACAATAGCGGAGTAATAAATGAATAATATAGAACATGTTTCTCAAAATATAGAAAATGAAATAAATTCTAATGATGTAATACTTTTTATGAAAGGAACACCCGTTTTTCCTCAATGTGGTTTTTCAGCGAGAGTAGTTGATATACTAACTAAGGTAGGTGTAAAATTTGGTAGTGTGAATGTTTTAGAAAGTGATGAAATGAGAGAAGGTATAAAACAATACTCGAACTGGCCAACAATCCCTCAGCTTTATGTAAAAAAAGAATTTGTTGGTGGATGTGACATAGTTTCTGAAATGTTTGAAAGTGGTGAATTGCTAGAATTGCTAAACACTAAAGGGATAGAAGTTAAACCAACTTAACTTGTATAATAAAAATTTTTCTAAAGGTGTAATATTTACATGTATTGCATCAATTTTTTGGGGCTTACCTCAGCCTTTATTTTTTAATGAATTAAATCATGTAAATACAGTTGAGATAGTACTTCATAGAGGTTTTTGGTCTTTTATATTATTATTTTTAATACTAATTTTAATTTCAAATATTAATGAGTTTATAAATATTTTCAAATCAACAAAAAAAATTTTAATACTTACTATCACTGCATGCTTGATTGCCTCAAATTGGGGAGGTTTTATTTTTGCAGTTGGTCAAGAAAGAGTTCAAGATGCATCAATGGGGTATTTCATCACTCCAATGATTAGTATTATTTTAGGGTATTTATTTTTAAAAGAAAAAATAAGCAGATTGAAGTTTTTTTCTGTTGTTTTAATGGTTTTTGCAATAATTTTTTTATTTTTTAATTTAAATGAAATACCTTTCTTGGTGATTTTAATTGGAACAACTTGGGCTGTTTATGGATTATTGAGAAAACAAATTAATGTTAGTCCTTCAATTGGATTACTGTATGAGTCATTTGTAATAACTTTAATTTCAATTCCATATTTAATTTATCTTTTTCAATATGGTACAAGTAGTTTTTTAAATGTTGATATCAAAACTACAATTTTTTTAATTTTAACTGGAGCCGTTACAATATTTCCATTATTTTTTTTTAATTTAGGTTTAAAATTTATTCAATTAGGTCTGGCTGGAGTATTATTTTATTTAGCACCATCTTTTCATTTTTTAACTTCAGTTTTTATTCTTGGTGAAAATATTCTTATAGCTAAGCTGATTTCATTTGTAATAATTTGGATAGCAATAATATTGTATGTTTATGATACTCTAAAAAAACAACCTATCTTGAATAATACTCAATAACTAAATTTGGTTCCATTGTAACAGGATATGGAACATCATGAATCAAAGGAGCTCTCAAAAATCGACCTTTAAGTTCTTTAACATCAACTTCTAGATATTCTGGTATTTCTCTTTCTTGAGAACTAATTGACTCGACGACTAAATTGATTTCTTTACTTTTATCTTTAATTGAGATTTCGTCACCATCACTAACACTATAAGATGGGATATTAACTCTTTTTCCATTAACTTTAACATGGCCATGATTAACTAATTGTCTTGCTGAGAAAATTGTAGGAACGAATTTCATTCTATAAACTGTAGCATCCAATCTTCTCTCCAATAATTCAATTAAAATTTGACTGGTATCTCCTTTTGTATTTGAGGCTTTTTTAAAAATATTTCTAAATTGACGCTCAGTAAGATCTCCATAGTAAAATTTTAATTTTTGCTTTGCAAATAATTGATTGCCATAGTCTGATAATTTTTTTCTCTGACCCTGAATACCGTGCTGACCGGGTTTTGAATTTCTTCTGTTAAAAGGGCTTTTTGGTCTGCCCCAAAGATTAACTCCTAATCTTCTATCTATTTTGTATTTAGTATTATGTCTTTTCGTCATTATTATGAGGCGTATATAGTGATTTAAATATTTATGTCAAATTTAATATGATTAAAATTTGGCTTATTTAGTTAGTTTTTTAGTGATGCCCCACAAAGTTTGAAGTTCTTTTTTTGTAAGTGGTGATTTTAAATAAATATCATAAATATTATTTTTCATACTTTGAGATTTTTCTTTTGGTACAAAAAAATTCTTACTTGAGAGCATACCAAATAAATAATCAAAATATTTTGATAATTGACCTTTATTAACAAAATCATTTTTTTTTAATTTCTTTTCTTTTGTATTTAATTTTTTAAACTCAAATATTTTATGACACATAATTGAAACAGCATGTGATAAATTAAGAGAATTACTATTATTATTTGTATCAATACAGAATATTAAATCAGAAAGTCTTAGGTCTGCATTAGATAATCCAGAATTTTCTGGACCAAACATAATTGCTACTTTGTGAGAAGTTGAAATAACTGAATTAATTTTTTTAAAATCATGTGTACTATACTTATTCAAATATCTTCTTCTATTTGATGTAGATATTACATAAGTAAATTTTTTAAGTGCTTCATCTAAATTCTTAAAAACCTTAACCTTTTTAATTATATTATTTCCTTTTTTAGCTGCGTTAATAGATTTATCATTAAGCCAATTTTCACTAGGATTAACAATTATTAAATCTTTTAATGAAAAATTATTCATTACTCTAGCGACCATTCCAATATTTTCAGGTAGTTGAGGTCTTACAAGAACAATGCTGGGTTTATAATTTTTCAACTCTTATTCTTTAGATCATTAAATAATTTAAAAGTAATACTATCAAAAATAGCGCTGTATGATGCATCAATAATATTTGGAGAAACTCCAATTGTTGTCCAATGTCTATTTGTTGAGTCAGATGATTCTATTAAAACTCTTGTTATTGCGCCAGTCCCCTTTTCAGATGAAAGAATCATTACTTTATAATCAGTTAATTTTAAATCTTTCAAGGAAGGAAAATAGTTAATTAGGGCTTTTCTAAGTGCACTATCAATTGCATTAACAGGGCCATTACCGATGCCAACAGTCATAATGTCAGACTCTTTTACTTTTAAATAAATTGTAGCTTCAGCTTCAGTAACTAAAGCTCCTTTGGCATTCCATCTTCTTTCATCAGTAACTCTAAATTTTTCTAATTTATAAAAATCCTCAAAATGCCTTAACTGACGTCTAACTAATAATTCAAAACTTGCAAGTGCTGTATCAAACGAATATCCTTCTGACTCTTTTTCTTTGATAATATCTAAAATATTATTTATTTCATCTTTTTTTAATTGAATATTTAGTTTGTTTAATTGATTTAAAATATTAGATCTTCCAGCTTGATTTGAAATTACAACATTTCTAGAATTTCCAACAATTTCTGGTTTAATATGTTCATATGTTGATGAATTTTTTTCAATAGCTGAAGCATGAAGCCCGCCTTTATGAGAAAATGCATGTTCACCAACATAAGGTGCATTTTTTCTTGGCTGTAAGTTTAAAATATCATTAAGCGCTTTAGAAACATTTATTAAGTTTTTGAGTTTTTCTTCAGATATATTTGTATCATAATTTGTTTTTAAAACTAGAGAAGGAATTAAAGAAATCAAATTTGTATTACCACACCTCTCACCTAATCCATTAATTGTACCTTGAATTTGTCTTGCTCCAGCATTAACTGCAGCCAATGCATTTGCAACAGCATTTTCAGTATCATTATGTGCGTGTATTCCAACATTTGTTCCAGGAATTATTTTAACAACCTCATTGACAATATTATATATTTCATTAGGTAAAGTTCCTCCATTAGTATCACAAAGAACTACCCATCTAGCTCCTGCATCATAAGCAGCTTTAATACAACTAATTGCAAACTTTTTATCATATTTAAATCCATCAAAAAAATGTTCAGCATCAAAAATAGCTTCTTTTTTTTTAGTTTTAATATATTTAATGCTATCATCTATCATTTTTAAGTTTTCTTCTTCTGATATTTCTAATGCATTTTTAACTTGAAATGATGAAGATTTCCCAACAATACATATACAAGTAGCGCTTGAATTAATTAAAGAATTTAAACCAGGATCATTTTCTACACTTCTTCCAGGCCTTCTTGTCATGCCAAATGCAGTTAATTTACTATTATTAAATTTTAAGTCTCGAGAAAAAAAATCATTATCAGTTGGATTAGCTCCAGGCCATCCTCCTTCTATATAGTCAATACCAAGATCATTTAAATGTTGTGATATAATCATTTTATCACTAACTGAAAAATTTACTCCAGTAGTTTGTTGACCATCTCGAAGAGTTGTATCAAATAAATATACTTTATCATTCATAATTATCAGGATGCTAATAAAGTATTAATTAAAATTTACTAGATTTTTCCAAGTTTTTGTAAAATTCCTTTTTTATCAAATAAAGGCATAAGATATTTTAATTCAGGACCATGAGATTTACCAGTCAATATAAGCCTAAGTGGCATAAATAAATCCTTACCTTGTAAACCTGTTTTATTCTTAATATTTGTTGTCCAGGCATCCCAAGTTTTATCATCATATGGATCATTAGGTAATTCATCTGCAGCTATATCTAAAAAATTCTTATCAAGGTTTAAATCTTTATAACTATTTACTGTTGTAATTAATTTTTCCCATGTACCAATTTCATGAATATAAGTAATATTATTTTTTACAAACCGCCAAAAAAATTCCTTATGTAAGTTATCTTTAAGATTATTTAATTTATCTTTTATATCGTTAAAACTAAATAACTTTATGGTACTCTGGTTAAGAGATATTAAGGATTCTTTTGAAAATTTTACAGAAGATTTAGACAAATTTCTTATATTAAATTTATTTATAATTTCATTTAAATCATTAATTGGCTCAATATTGTTACTGGATCCAATAAAAAGAAAATAATTTAGTAATGTAATATTCTCAAAACCTTCATTTTTGAAATTTTCAATTGATAAACTACCCATTCTTTTACTAAAACCTTTCCCTTGATCATCTGTAAGAAAAGGATAATGTGCAAATGTTGGAATAACTGAGCCTAATGCTTTAAAAATTTGAATATGATAAGCTGTATTAGATATGTGATCTTCACCTCGAATAATATGAGTTATATTTTCTTCAATATCATCTATTACTGAAGGTAAATGATATAATAAAGTGCCATCTTCTCTAATTAAAACTGGATCACTTAAATTTTTAGACTCAAAAGTAACATTTCCTTTTATTAAATCTTTCCAATTGATTTCATCAACATCTAGTTTAAATCTCCAATGAGGCTTTTTCCCAGACTTAATTTTTTCATAAACTTCATCTTCTGATAATTTTAATGATGACCTATCGTATATTGGAGGTTTACCTGATGATAATAAAGATTTTTTCTTTAAAGCTAGTTCTTCTTCAGTTTCAAAACAAGGATAGAGTCTTTTATTATTTTTTAGAATTTTTATTTTCTTATTATAAATTTCTAATCTAGAAGATTGGTTAAAAGTATAATCCCAATTAAGACCTAACCATTTAAGATCAGACTTAATTCTATCTTCAAATTCTTGTGAACTTCTATTTTCATCAGTATCATCTATTCTCAATAGAAATTCACCATTATTTTGTTTACAAAAAATCCAATTCAATATTGCTGATCTAGCATTTCCTATATGAATTTTACCTGTAGGGCTTGGTGCAAACCTACATTTCATTTTAATCTCTTGGAAATTCGCAAACTGGAATAGGATTCATTTTATGCAGATTTGGTGTTCTTATTTCTTCATATTTTTTATAATATTTACTATTCTTATTTTCCATTGCTTCTTCTAATTGTTTATATGTTAAACCGAGTTGATTTTCATCATTTCTACTATCATCCCATAAACCATCTGTTGGGGCAGCATCAATAATATCCTGTATAACTCCAATTTCATATGCTAATTCCCAAACTTCAGATTTAGTACAATCTGCAATTGGTGATATGTCAACTCCTCCATCACCATATTTAGTATAGAATCCAACACCAAAGTCTTCAACTTTATTACCTGTTCCAACAACTATTCCATTATTACTCTGGGCCACTTGGTATAATGTCAGCATTCTTAGTCTTGAACGTGAATTAGCAAAAGCAAGCTCACTTTTAAAATCTTTCATTGTGCTTTCAAAATTTTTAAAAACATTATCTAATTCTATTATTTTAGTATCAACATTATTAAAGTTCTTATTGAGATAATTTAAATGTTTAAGACTTAAGTCATGTTGACTTGAATTTTGCTTAATTGGCATTGAAATAGCAATTGTATTTAGACCTGTCTTAGCACACAAAGTACTTGTAAGGGCAGAATCTACACCGCCAGAAACACCTATAATAAGACAAACTGGTTGTTTTTCTATAGTATTTGTATAATTTTTTATCCAATTTACAATAAAATCTATTTTTTCTTTAGAGTTCATATATTTTATATAAATTAAAATTTATAAATTTGAAGATTGCTTTGTAAGTAATTTTTCTTCTTTTAAGAAATCTGATAATAAAAAAGCTAATTCTAATGACTGAGAAGCATTAAGTCTTGGATCACAATAGGTATGGTATCTGTTTTTTAAATCTTTATCAGTTATTTCTTGAAGACCACCCATGCATTCAGTAACATCTTGACCAGTCATCTCTAGATGAACTCCACCAGGATAAGTTCCTTCAGCTCTATGAATTTGAAAAAACTGATGAATTTCAGAAATTATATCTTTCAAAGGTCTCGTTTTATAGCCTGTATTAGATTTTATTGTATTTCCATGCATGGGATCGCAGGTCCAAACAACTTTTTTACCAGCTTTGTGAACAGACTTAATAATATTCGGAAGAATACTTGATACTTTTTCATGTCCCATTCTACAAATAAGAGTAATTTTACCAGCTTCATTTTCATGATTTAAAGTATCTAAAATTTTAAGTAATTCATCAACTTCTGTACTTGGTCCAACTTTAATACCAATTGGATTTTCAATTCCTTTTAAAAATTCAATGTGTGCACCTTCTAATTGTTTAGTTCTATCACCAACCCAAAGCATATGGGCTGAAACATCATACCACTTTCCTGAAGTGCTATCAATTCTAGTTAAAGCTTCTTCATATTGAAGAAGTAATGCTTCATGACTTGTAAAAAAATCAGTTTCATTTAATTGTCTAACACTATTACTATTTATTCCACATGCTTCCATAAAGCTTAAACACTCATCAATTCTATTGGATATTTCTTGAAATTTTGTTGCATTTTCATCCTTTACAAAATTTAAATTCCATTGATGAATTTTGCTTAAATTTGCAAATCCTCCTTGGGAAAAAGCTCTTAATAAATTTAAAGTAGATGCTGATTGATTATAAGCTTGGATTAACCTATCTGGATCAGGATTTCGTTCCTTTTCATTAAAATCAATTCCATTAATTATATCACCTTTATAAGATTCTAATTCTACATTGTTTATAGTTTCAGTTGCTGAAGATCGAGGTTTGGCAAATTGACCTGCGATTCTTCCAACTTTTACTATAGGGCATGATGCTCCAAAAGTTAGAACAACAGACATTTGTAAAATTACTTTAAACGTATCCCTTATATTATCTGGATGAAAATCGGCAAAACTCTCAGCACAATCACCGCCTTGAAGCAAAAAAGCTTTTCCTTGAGAAACATCGCTAAGTTTATCCTTCAATAATCTTGCTTCACCAGCAAAAACTAATGGAGGAAATTTAGAGATATTCTGAAGAGTTTTATTAAGATGCTTTTCATCAATATATTTTGGCATGTGAAGAGCTTCTTTTTTTCTCCAACTAGATGGCGACCAATTCTTATTCATAAATTAAAATGGCTAATAAACACTAACTTGGAGGGAAACAAGATATATTATTTTGTTCTTTTATTCCTTAGAATTTTAAGCTCTGATCTTTCTATAGCAAGTGAATTTTTTGGTATATTTTTTGTAATTACACTGCCAGCAGCAATTTTTGATTTTTTTTGTATAATTATTGGGGCAATAAGAGAAGTATTTGAACCTATGAAAACATCATCTTTTATAATTGTTTTATGCTTTTTATTACCATCATAATTACATGTAACGGTGCCAGCACCAATATTAACATTATTTCCTACATCAGTATCACCTACATAAGACAGATGAGATATAGAAACTTTTTTTCCTATTTTAGAGTTTTTAATTTCTACAAAATTTCCAACTTTTGAATTTTGTCCTATAATTGAATTTGGTCTTATCCTTGCACCTGGACCAATCTTACAATTTTCATTAACAACAACTCCTTCCAAATAAGAATTACTTTTTATTATTGATCCTTTTTTTATAATAGTCTTATCTTTAATTGTGATATTACTTTCCAATATCACTGTAGGTTCAATTTTTGTATCGTAACTTAAATAACAAGTTTCTGGATTTAAAAAGTTAACACCATTTTGAATAAATTTTTTTATATATTTTTTTTGTAGAATACTCTGAACATTATTAAAATCTTCAATTGTATTTATTCCCAACATCTCATTCTCACTACATTCAATAAAATTCGTAGAAATATTATTATTATAAAAAATTTTAAATATGTCTGGTAAATATTTTTCTTTTTTTATTTTGTTTACTTTAATATTTTTTAAATTATCAAATAATATTTTTGTGTTTGATATTAAAATACCAGAATTACATAAATTAATTTTTTTTTGATATGATTTAAGATTAATTTCTTCAATTATTTCTTTTAAATCATTATCTCTAACTATAAGTCTACCATAACCAAATGGATTTAATGTTCTAAATGCTATTAAAGATGCTTTAACTTTAGACTTAATAAAGTTTTTTATTAATTTTTTTATACTTGCTATCTCTACTAATGGGGTATCTCCAAATAAAATTAACAAATTTTTTGTATTAATTTTGTTTTTTACTTGCTCAATTGCATTTGCTGTTCCTTTTTGTTGTTTTTGAATTACAAAAGTACAATCTTTAAGAATCAATTTTAATTGATTAATATTTTTATTATTACAAATAACTATTATATTTTTACCTGAAATTTTTTTTGCAACATTATAGATATGAGAAATTATTGGAAGTCCGCATAAGGGGTAAAGTAGTTTTGATTTATTAGCTTTAAAACGTGTACTGTTTCCAGCAGCAAGTATAACAGTTGTAATATTTGTCATTAATTTAGAAACTTCTTAATATTTCATTACCTATATTTATAATTTCTTTTGAAGCATCAGAGGACACGCTTATATCAACAACTCCTCTTCCAACAGAAAATGTTTCTGCAAATAAAACCTTGCTTGATATTCTAGAACGAGCAATTTTTGCTCCTGAATATCTTAATCTTAAAATCATTGCATCAGTTAGTTTTGCTCTTGGCATAACTCTATTTAAAATAATTATTGGATTTTTTTTCTCTTGTTTTGCTATTTTCAAAAAGGGTAGTGTCGCCATTAAATCTAAAGGACTAGGTTGAACGGGGACAAATACTCTATCTGAAGCCTTTACTACCTGCATTGTTTCAAAAGTTATAGAAGGAGGGCTATCAATTATAATAAAATCATATTTTCTTTTTATAGTTTTTATTTCATCAACTAAGTTTCTTATATCAAAATCTAATTTAGTAATTCCTATGTCATCCTCACCATAATAATTTTTCCTAGCATCCAACCAATATGTTAAGCTTTTCTGTGCATCAGCATCTATTACTGCTACTTTATATCCACTATTACTCCATAGAACAGCTATATTGGCAGATAGAGTAGATTTACCTGAACCACCCTTTTGATTAGAAAATGCTATTACTTTTCCCATATAGAAGTATTAATAATAACTATTTTGAAGATAGATGGAAACATTTTATAAAAAAATATGAATAAAAATAAGATAGATTTTGCTAAAAAATTATTGAGCAGTGGAGAACTTGTAATTTTTCCCACAGAAACAGTATATGGATTAGGAGCAGATGCTACAAATGATAAAGCTGTAAAATCTATTTATAAACTTAAAAATAGACCAATAAATAATCCATTAATATGTCATTTCAGTAATATCGCACAAATTGAAAAATATTTCATTATTAGTGAATTTGAAAAAAAATTAGCTTCAAAATTTTGGCCTGGACCTCTAACAATAATATTAAAAAAAAGAAAAGAGTCAAAAATTTCAAATTTTTTATCTAATAATTCAATTTATGTAGGATGTCGCATTCCAAATAATTTTTTGGCCAAAAAACTAATCTCTTCACTTGAATTACCAATAGCTGCACCTAGTGCAAATTTGTCTCAAAGAACATCAGTTACAAATATTAAAGATTTGGATCCAATATTAAAAAAAAAAATATTTATAATTAAAGATAAACAATCAAAGTATGGATTAGAGTCAACGGTTATTAAAATAAACAAAAAAAATAATATTGAAATTTTGAGACATGGTAGTATTACTCTTGAGCAATTAAGTAAAATAGCTAAAGTTAAAAAAATTAAAGTAATAAAAAAATCTAAAATTTCACCAGGAAATTTAAGTAAACACTATTCTACAGTAAAACCAATTAGAATTAATATAAAGAAAGTTTTAAATGATGAGGGTTTATTAAATTTTGGTAAAAATAAGCTTATATCAAATATAATTAATCTTAACTTAAGTGAGAAAAAAAATTTAAATGAAGCCGCAGAAAATTTTTATCATTTTTTACATAAATTAGATAAAAGTAATTGTAAAAGAATTGCGGTAGCTAAAATTCCTAATATAGGATTGGGTAAAACTATTAACGATAGATTAAAAAGGGCTATAAAGTAAATTAAAGTCTGTTTAGGTAATCCATAATTCTATAGTATATTACAGCTGACGAATAAATAGGTCTTCTAAAAATATTTCCCCCTGGAATTTTAATATGATTTATATTTTGAAATATATCAAACCTATGATTTTTATTTAGTATTTTTTCTGAAATTAATTTCCCTCCCATCACGCTCATAGCTAAACCATGCCCTGAATAAGCATGGCCATAATATAACTTTTCATTCATCATAGTGCCAAATATAGGTAATCTATTTATGGATATTGCTAATGTTCCACCCCAAGAAAAATCTATTTTAAATTTTTTTAAATCTGGAAATACTTTTATCATTCTTTTAGATACAAAATTTGTTGAGTCTTTTACAAATTTTGAGGTAATTGTTTCAGGACCTCCAAACAAAAGTCTATAATCCTCTGAAAATCTATAATAATCAATCATAAAACGAGAGTCTATAACACCGCAATTTCTTTTAATCATTTTACTTGCTAATTCTTTACCTAATGGCTCTGTTGCAATAATGTAATTATTAATTGGCATAAAATAATTTCTAATAGAGCCTAAAAGATTATCCAAGTATCCATTACATGCAATTATTACTTTTTTTGCTTTAATTATATTAGATCCAGAATGAATTAATATTTCATTATTATTTTCTTCAATTTTATCGGCAGGTGATTTTTCAAATATTGATACTTGCTCTTTTAAGCATTGTTCAGCTATTCCATAAGTTAATTTAAGTGGATTTAAATGATAAGAATCTTCTAATAACATACCAGAAAAATATCTATCAGAGTTAACTTCATTTTTAATGTTTTTTTCATCAAAATATTGAAATTTTGTATAATTGTATTTTTTTTCCATATGCTCAATTTCATTTAAAAAATAAATAAAATCTTTTTTTGTATTACCGACATGTAGAATACCTGGCTTAAGTGCACAATCTATATTATATGAATCAATTAAACTTTTAACATCATTAACAGCTTCTAAACCTAGATTCCAAAAAAATTTTGCTTTTTCATAACCGAACATTTTTTCTAAAAAAAACTGATCCTTCCTCATTCCTATACCTAATTGACCTCCATTTCTTCCAGAAGCTCCTGAACCAATCTTATTTGCTTCTAAAATTGAAATGGAATATCCTTTTTTTGATAAATTTAAAGCTGAAGATAGCCCTGTAAGTCCTCCTCCAATAATGCAAATATCTGTAGAAAAATTATCATTTATTTTAGGCTGATCTCTAAAAATTGGTGCAGAAAATTTGTAAAAACTATCTTTTTCATTATCATGTTGCTTAAAAGTTCTTTTTTTTGTAGTAATCATTCCCTAATCTTTAATGGTTTAATTATACTTAGTAAACAAACACTCTCAATATGATTGAAAAATTTCAAAAATGGTTTCAGGACAATTCTATTACAGAAGTTGAATGCTTAGTCCCAGATCTTGGTGGTATAGCTAGAGGTAAAATTTTACCCACAAATAAATTTTTAAAAGGATTAAAAGATGATACTCATCGTTTACCTCAATCAACATTTATACAAACAATTTCTGGAGATTATGCAACAGAAGACTCTGTGGGCGCTTTACCAAGAAGTATTTATAATCCTACTGATATTGATGTTATTTTAAAACCTGATTTTAATACAATGAGAGTTGTGCCATGGTATGATGATCCAACAGCACAAGTTATTTGTGACGCAGTGAATCTTAATGGTGATGAAGTAATTAACTCATGTAGAAATGCATTAAAAAATATATTAAAACTCTATAATAAAGATAATTTAAAACCTATTATTTCACCTGAATTAGAATTTTACTTAGTAAAACCTAATTCTGACTCAGATTATCCTCTTGAAGTTCCAATTGGTCAATCTGGAAGACAGGAAACTGGAAAACAAGCATTAGGAATAGATGCTGTTAATGAGTTTGATCATTTATTTGAAGATTTATATAATTATTGTGAAATACAAAAAATAGAGATTGATACTATAAATCATGAATCAGGTTCTGCTCAGATGGAAATTAATTTTCAACACGGTGATCCTTTAGAATTAGCTGATCAAGTTTTCTTATTTAAAAGAACTCTCAGACAATCAGCTTTAAGACATAAACTATATGCAACATTTATGGCCAAACCAATGGAAAATCAACCTGGAAGCGCAATGCATGTACATCAATCAGTTTACGACAAAAAAAATAAAAATATTTTTACCAATAATAAAAGCAATGTTTCTAATAAAATGAAAAACTATTTAGGAGGTTTGGAAAAATATACCCCATTACTTATGCCAATATATGCTCCAAACATAAATTCTTTTAGAAGACTTTTTGCTACATGGGGAACTCCAAAAAATGTCAAATGGGGAATTGGAAATAGAAGTTGTGGTTTTAGAATACCTTCAATAGAAGAAAAAAATATGAGAGTAGAAAATAGAATACCAGGTTCAGATACAAATCCCTACTTGGTCTTTGCTGCAAATCTTGCCTCAGGTTACTTAGGAATGAAAAACAAAATAAAACCTAGTCCTGAGACCAAAGATAGTGCATTTAAAGATAAAAATTCGGACTTACCTAAAAATATGGATGAATCGATATTTCTTTTTGAAAATGATGAAGATATTAAAACCATATTTAATGAAAAATTCATCAGATCCGTTGCAGCTATAAGAAGGGTTGAATATCAAGCATATCTTTCAGTAATTAGTTCATGGGAGAGAGAGTATCTATTACTCAATGTTTAAATTTTTTATTAAAATAGTAGTATAAAATACCAATAAATAATAAAGCAAACATTAGAATAGCTGATAAAGCATTAACCTCAGGACTTAATCCAAGTCTTACTTTGGAAAAAACAACAATAGGTAAAGTATTTGCGCCAGGACCAGTTGTAAAACTAGCAACAACTAAATCATCTAATGATATTGTAAAAGCTAGTAACCAACCAGCTATTATTGATGGTAATATTATAGGTAGAGTAATTTTATATATTACTTTGTTATAGTTATAACCTAGATCCATTGCAGCTTCTTCAATATTTTTATTAAAATCAGTTAATCTAGCTTGGATTATTATTGCTACAAAAGCAATACAGAATGTTACATGTGATATAAATATTGTAAGCTGACCTCTAGAAGATGGAAATGAAATTAAATTATTTAAACTTATAAAAAATAAAAGCATAGAAAGGCCGAGTATTAATTCTGGTAGAACTAAAGGAGTAGAAGATAAAAAAATATAGAAAGATTTAAAGGGTATTTTTTTTATTCTGACTAAGGAATATCCTATCATTACACCTAAAATAGTTGCAAGAGTTGCTGATAAACTTGCTATTTTTATACTAATTATAAAAGCTTCTAATATTTGTTCATTGTTAAATAACTCAACATACCATTTAAAAGAAAACCCCTTCCAAACCATTACTCTTTTGTTAGCATTAAAAGAGTAAAAAATTAAAATTATAATTGGAAAATATAAAAATAATAATCCAGTAAAAAGAGTGAGATTCTTAATTATTCTAGACTTCACTTTTTTCACTCCATCTTGAATAGAGAATTTGAAAAATAACAATTGGTAAAACTAAAACAATAATTCCAGTAAATGCTAAAGCACTTGCACCTGGCCAATTTCTATTTACAAAAAATTCTTCCCATAAAATTTTACCATAATATAGTCTATCACTACCACCTAGCATCTCAGGGATAATGAATTCCCCAACAACAGGAATAAAGACTAGCAAAGAACCGGCTATAATACCAGGAGTAGATAAAGGTAAAATTACTTTAAAAAATGTTTTGATACGTTTATGTCCTAAATCTTTTGACGCATCAATTAGATTTAAATCAAATTTATTAAGATAGCCATAAAGAGGTAAAATCATTAATGGTAAATAAGTATAAACAATACCAATTATGACTGCGTATTGATTATATAATAATTGTAATGGCTCAGAAATAATTCCTAATTTCAATAGTATAAGATTTAAAAAAACCGTTATTTTGTAAAATTATTTTCCAAGCATAAACGCGTAGTAAAAAAGATGACCAAAAAGGAATGATTACTAAAATTAATAATACATTTCTTAATCTAATATCTGAAGTAGCAATATAAAAAGCTAGAGGGAAACCAATAATAATACAAAAGAAAGTTGAAATAAAAGCTAAAAATAAAGAATTGATAAAAGATCCAATGTAATAAAAATCAGTTAATATATAAATATAGTTTTCTATTGTTGCATTAATCTTAAATCCGTTTTCAATTAAAATTAAATCTTGGTAAGGTGGCATGCCCCACTCTGAAACTGATATAGAAATTTTGAAAATTATAGCTAGTGGTATAAAAAAAAATAACACTAGCCAAAAATATGGCGTTAATATAAAATATTTTTCAAAAATTTTGTTATTCATTTAATCTTCTAAAATTTTGATTGATTTTTTTTCCCAACTACAAATAACTTCCTCACCAATTGGAAAGTTATAATTTGAGTCATTGTTATAATTTTGATCTAAAACTGAAATTATTTTATCTCTACATTTTACTTCATAACGTGTAAAGCTACCAAGATAAGATTTTTCTATTATTTTACCTGTTACAGAATTAATAGATCTTACTTTAGAGTTTATTTTTGAAGTAATTTTAATTTTTTCTGGTCTTATAAGAATTTTAATTTTTTTATTTAATGGAATTTTACTTAAATCAAAATTTATGTTCAATTCTGAAGAGAAGTAATGATTATTATTTTTAATAATTTTTATTATATTTGCTATACCAACAAAATTTGCAGTATAAGAATTTTTTGGATTTTCATAAATTGTTTCTGGGCTTGAACATTCTAAAATTTTGCCATCTTTCATAATTGCCATTTTATCTGAAAGAGACATAGCTTCCTCTTGATCATGTGTAACAAAAACAAATGTAATTTTAAGTTTTTTTTGCAAACTAGTTAATTCTAATTGAGTTCTCGATCTTAATTTTTTATCAAGTGCAGCAAGTGGTTCATCTAATAATAATAATTTAGGTTTTTTAATTAAGCATCTGCCCAAAGCAACTCTCTGTTGCTCTCCTCCAGATAACTGCTTTATTCTTCTATTTAAAAGTTTATCGATTGATAAGAGTTTTGAAATTTCATTTACTTTGAAATTAACCTCATCTTTTTTAAAATTGTCTTTAATCCCAAAAGATAAATTATTATATACATTTAGATGAGGAAATAATGCGTAAGATTGAAACATATAATTTAATGGTCTTTCAAAGGGTTCTAAATTAGTAATATCTATTCCGTCTAAATATACTTTACCTTTATCTGGTATTTCAAAACCTCCCAATATTCTTAATAAAGTAGTCTTGCCTGATCCAGATGACCCTAAAAGACCAAAAAATTCAGATTTTGCAATATTTAAATTTATATTATCTAAAACTTTTATGTTACCAAAAGATTTTGAAATGTTCTCTATTTTTAAAAAATTTTTTTCTTTCATAAATCAGCACTAACATTAATATATTAGTGCTGAAATTATGTATATTTTTTAATTTGATTTAAATTTGTTAAAGTATTTAGTTGATAATTTTGCTTTTTTTGGAGAGTCAGCAGTATCCGCAAAAAGCATACCTAGGGTTGCTTCATCCGGATATATTGCAGGATCTTCAAAAATTTCTGGATCAACTAATTCATTTGCAGCTTTATTTGGATTTGAATACCAAACATAATTTGTAATATCAGCTGCAACCTGAGGTCTCATAATATAATTAATAAATTTATGAGCATTCTCAACATTATTTGCATCTGCAGGAATAGCCATCATATCAAACCAAATTACAGTTCCTTCAGATGGTATTGAATACCAAGCTTCAACTCCATCAGCCGCTTCATCGGCTGCTATAAACACATCTCCAGACCATCCCATTGTTAAACAAATTTCACCATTTGCTAAATCGTCAATATATTGTGATGAATCAAAATATCTAATATAAGGCCTTACTTTCTGAAGCATTTCAAGTGCAGCTTGGTAATCTTTTTCATCTTCAGTATATGGATCTTTACCAATATATTTTAATGCTATCTCCATAACTTCTGATGGCGCGTCTAACATAGATATTCCACAATCAGCATACTTAGCAGCTATATTTGGATCAAATAAAACACTCCAACTTGTAATTTCATCTTCATCAACTTTATCAACGTTGTAACCTATCCCAGTTGTGCCATACATATAGTTTACAGAGTATTGACCTCCAGGATCATGAGCTTCAATTTTTGAAAGTACGTCAGGATCTAAATTACCTAAATTTGATAATTGAGATTTATCAAGTTTTTGAAAAACTCCTGCTTTGATTTGATTTTCTAAAAATGATCCAGATGGAACAACAATGTCATAACCAGATCCACCTGCTAAAAGTTTTGCTTCTAGAACTTCATTTGAGTCAAAAACATCATATGTAACATCAATTCCAAACTCATTTTCAAAATTTTCAATTGTATCTTCAGCAATATAATCAGACCAATTGTATATAAATAATTCTTCCTTAGCCTTAGCTGAGAAAGAAATAAAAACTAATAGAGATATAAAAAACTTAAACATTATTCCCCTCCTAAATATTAAACACATTAAATAAAATAAATTAAAAATCGAGAATTTTTTTATATAAATCTGGCCTTCTATCTCTAAAATTACCCCATATTTTTCTATATTCTCTTGAAATGTTTAGATCTAAAATAGCTGTAATAATACCCTCATCTTTTTCATTCATTTTTTTTATGACATTTCCTAAATGATCCAAAATAAATGAATTACCATAAAATTTTAATTCAATATCAGCTTCAATTTCCTCTCCAATTCTATTTGATGCTATAACTGGAATTTGATTTGCTGCTGCATGTCCTATCATTGTATTAATCCAATGATCTTTTGAATTTAAGTCTGGCATATGTGGTTCTGAACCAATTGCTGATGGATAAAAAATTAAATCTGCTCCTTTTAAAGTTAATATTCTAGCACATTCTGGAAACCATTGATCCCAACAAATTGCACATCCAACTTTTGCTTTGGGAGTATCAAAAACCATAAAGCCGCTAACACCATTTTCAAAATAGTATTTTTCATTGTATCCTGGGCCTTCTGGTATATGGGATTTGTTGTATACATTACTCATTTTGCCTAAAGAGTCTATCATAACTAATGAATTAAAATATTTGTTATCCTTTTTTTGAAAAAAACTTATTGGCAAAGATATTTTTTTTTCAATACAAATATTAGATAATTTTTCAAACATGGGGTGAAATGGAAATTCTATTGCTAGATTGAAAAAATCATCATTTTTCGTTGAACAAAAATAAAAATCTTGAAATAGTTCTTGTAAAAGTAAAATATCAACATTTTCTTTAGAAGCTTCTTCAATAAGATTAATAGCCTTATTTAAGTTAGCATTAAAATCACCCTTAATTGCATTAAACTGAGAAGTAGCTACTTTTATTTTCATATTTTTGGAACGTTCATAGTTATACAATGAATGTTACCTCCACCATAGTTAATATTTTCGGTCTCTAACATAACAATTTCTTTATTAGGAAAAAGTTTATTAAAAGTTGCCTTTACTAAATTATCTTCTTTTACATTAAATTTAGGCAAAATAATTTTATTTTTTGTAAAGTAAAAATTTATATATGAGCTAACAATAGTTTTATTATTAATTTTTTTTCTTGTTGGCAAAGGTATATCAATTAAATCAAATTTTTGATTAGTATCATTAAAAAATTTTATTAAATCATTTTTATTTTTTTTTAATATTTCATAATTAGGATCTAATTTATTTGTAGATGCAATTAAATATTGATTATTTCCAATAGGGCATAATAAATTATCTACATGACCATCAGTATCATCATTAATAAGGCCATTTTGAAACATAAAAATATTATCTAATTCAAATAATATCTTTAGTTCATTAATTATCTTATCATTTTTATTTTTTTGTTTTCTATTTGAATTAAAAATTACATTACTTGTAGTAAAAAGGTTTTTTTTATCATCGTATGTTATTGCTCCACCTTCAAGAACTATATCTGAATATCTTATTGGAACTTTTAAGTGATTGGAAATAAATTCAGAAACTTTATTATCATTATAATAGTTTGGATATTTACCATAGCCATTAAATTGGAAACTAGTAGATTTTAATTTATTGTTTTCAGTGTAAAAAATAGGAGCAATATCACGCATCCATGAGTCATCAAGTTTACATTCCAATAATTCAATATTTTCAGATACTTTAATTTTTTCAACTTCTTTTAAATCTTTTTTATTATACATAACTATTACTTTTTCAGTTTTAGATATTTCATTAATTACACATTCCACCTCTTGTTTAGCTTTATAAATTATGTCTTCGTAAAGATTTTCATTGCATGGCCATGCAATTAAGCAATAATCATGATCGAGCCATTCAGGAATTAGTTTCATAATAATTTAAAATATGTATAATTATTTCATGACTAAAGATGAAGTAAAATTCACTGAAATGATGAATGGTGATAAAGAAGACTATGAACTTCTTGCTAATTTTGAAGACAAATTTATAGAAGGTACAGCTGATAGAATTGTTAGGGTGCTTCAAGGGCTTGATAAATCTCTTGGTGGCTACAAAGTATCAAGATTGGAACATTCTCTTCAAACTGCTTCTAGAGCTTTACGAGAACAGGCATCAGAAGAAATGGTGGTGGCTTCTCTATTGCACGACATCGGAGATGAAATAGCTCCTCTAAATCATTCTGAACTTGCTGCTGCTGTTTTAAAACCATTTGTTTCTGAAAAAACTAGATGGATTGTAGAGCAGCATGGTTTATTTCAAGCTTATTATTATAACCACTATTATGGAAAAAATAGAAATCTTAGGGATAAATTTAAAGGTCATGAATACTTTAATGATACAATAAATTTTTGTGAAAGATGGGATCAAGTATCATTTGATCCTAATTATGATACAATTCCTCTAAAAGAATTCGTACCTATGGTTCAAAGAATTTTTAATAGAACGCCTTATAGAAATTTATAACTATTTTTTTAATTTATGAATTAAAGAGAGATTACCTGGGGCAAAAGTATTTTCATTATTTTTAATAAAATTATCAATTTTTTTTTGTTTATCTTGGTCAATCTCTACTACTTTTCTAATATTTAAGTCTACATATAGAGAGCAGACTTCAGTAGTTGCAGCTCTATAACCTTCTTCTTTATGAGTCATCTCTAACTTGTAAATTAATCTTTTTTTATCTCTATCTAAAAATAATAAGTTGATATCCACTTCATCACCCTCTTTTACTTCTTTGTCATAGGTTGTATGAGACTCAACCGCAAAAGTTGTCTTTTTTTCTTTTTTTGCCGAGTCTTCTCCCATGCTAAATCTTTGTAAAAGCACTTCCCAACCCGCATCAAATAGATGAATGTAGAAAGCTAAATTCATATGACCATTATAATCAGTCCATTCATTTTTAACTTTTCCACTATTTAAATAAATTTTCATAATTTTTCTTTTCTAATTATAAATATATAGTAGTTTAAAATTATGAATAATGAAGTAATAATTTCATGTGCTGTTACTGGTTCTGGTGATACTGCAAAGAAACATCCAGAATTACCTATAACTCCAAAGCAAATTGCTGATGCCTCCTTAGAAGCAGCTAAGGCAGGTGCGGCGATAGCTCATATTCATGTGAGAGAAGTAGATGGAAAGCCTTCAAGAAAATTAGAGTACTACAAAGAGGTAGCTGATCGCATTAGATCTTCAGATACCGATGTAGTTTTAAATTTTACAACTGGAATGGGTGGAGATTTTGAAGTAGGAACAGGAAAAGATCCTCTTAACCCAGTTGGTTCAAACACTGACATGATTGATGCGTTAAGTAGATTAGAACACGTTGAAGAATTACTTCCAGAAATTTGTACTTTAGATTGTGGAACTCTAAATTTTGGTGACTCAAATATGACTTTTGTTCATACACCATCACAATTACGATCTGCAGCTAAAAAAATGCAAGAGTTAGGAGTAAAACCTGAAATGGAAGCTTTTGAAATGGGCCACTTATGGTTTGCTAATCAATTATATAAAGAAGGTCTTGTCGATGGTCCTCCGCTATATCAAATATGTCTTGGTATACCATGGGGCTCTCCAGCTACAACTACTGCCATGAAAGCTATGGCTGATATGGTTCCGGAAGAGGGTTACTGGGCTGGATTTGGAATTGGCAGATCACAAATGCCAATGGCAGCACAGGCAGTAATCTTGGGTGGAAATGTAAGGGTAGGATTAGAAGATAATCTTTATCTCAAAAAAGGTGTCTTAGCATCTAATGCCCAACTTGTTGAAAAAGCCAAATGTATTGTTGAAGATTTAGGTTCTTCTATACTTACTCCTGAGCAAACCAGAGAGAAATTAAAATTAAAAAAACATTTTTAATTTGAAAAAAATAAAAAATATTTCAGTAATAGGAACCGGTGTTATAGGCACAGGCTGGATTTTGCGTTTTTTAGCACACAATAAAAAAGTTGTCGTATTTGATAAAAATAAAAATCAAATAAATTATCTAAAAAAAGAAATAATTAGAACAAAATCAAGTATCGAGAAATTATATAAAAGAAAAATTAATTTACAAAATCTTCAAATTGCAAATACTTTAGATGAAGCTGTTAAATATTCTGATCTTATTCAAGAGAATGTTCCTGAAAGATTACAAATAAAAAAAACAGTAATTAAAAATATAAGTAAATTTGCACCAAAAAATTCTATAATTGCATCAAGTTCATCTGGATTGTTACCGTCAAAATTACAATTAGGATGTATTAATCCACAAAGATTCATTATTGCCCATCCTTTTAATCCAGTTTATATTCTGCCATTAGTTGAAATTGTTAATGGTGAAAAAACCAGTAAAACCTTCTTAAGTAGGGCAAAAGTTTTTTACAAAAGCATTAATATGAAAACTCTATTAATTAATAAAGAATTACCAGGGTTTTTATCTGATAGATTACAAGAAGCTTTGTGGAGAGAAGGATTACATATAATAAAAGATGGTTATGCAACAACTAAAGATTTAGATGATGCCATTACCTATGGACCAGGAATGCGTTGGGCAATAATGGGAACTTTCCTTACTTTTCATTTAGCTGGTGGAGATTCTGGAATGAAGCATATGCTAGAACAGTTTGGTCCAGCACTTAAACTTCCTTGGACTAAATTAAAATCACCAAAATTAGACTTCAAATTAAAACAAAAAATAATTAATGGGACATCTCTTCAATCAAAAAATTTATCGATTAATAAATTAAGCAATATAAGAGATAATTTTTTAATTGATTTGATTGAATTAAAGAAAAAATATAAATTATAAATATGACTATAACATGTAAATATGTTGCTCTAAAAAACTATATACCTGTTGGTTTACCGACAGAAGAAAATTTTGAAATTAAAACTAAAGAAATCAAATTAAATAATGAGAGTAATATCCATGTTCTCAATACTTGGATTTCAGTTGATCCTTATATGAGAGCAAGAATGACAGAGAGAAAAAATTATAAACCACCATTTAAATTAGGAGAGGAAATGGAAGGCTATGCCATCGGTTTAGTAAAAAAATCATATGACTCAAATTTTAAAGAAGGTGAAATAGTTTTTAGTAATTATGGAATGAGAGATAATTTTGTTTGTAATAAAAGTGAATTAAAAAAAATTGATCCTATAAATATACCAATTCAATCGTATTTAGGCCCTTTAGGAATGACTGGGCAAACAGCTTATATTGGTCTGTTTAATTATGGTAAATTAAAAGCTGGACAATCTGTGCTTGTATCATCAGCAGGTGGAAGTGTAGGATCTACTGTTTGTCAAATCGCCAAAAATATAGGATGTAAAGTTTTTGCAAGTACAGGCACTGATGAAAAAGTTAATTGGTTAAAAAATGAACTAAAAGTAGATCACGCATTTAATTATAATAAAGTTGAAAATTTAGTTCTTCATTTCAAAGAAATTTGTCCTGAAGGTTTTGATCTTTATTTTGATAATGTTGGTGGTGATTTTTTAGAGTCAGCAATATTTCGAATGAAAAACTTTGGTAGAATAGTAATTTGTGGAAGAATATCACAAATGAATTTAACAAACCCTCCTAACGGTCTAAAAAATATGGCTCATGTACTTGTTAAAAGATTAACAATTAAAGGTTT
>CACDMT010000010.1 GCA_902553945.1 uncultured Alphaproteobacteria bacterium
GCTGGAAAATAGAGAGATAATGATGAGGATGTTCCCCGATTTATTTTTAAAAAATAGAGTTACACCAATTGATAACTATCCAACGCTATTACTTCAAACACTTATGAGTCTAGCTCCTATAAAATGTGATAGTGCTGAACCAGTGGTAGTTTTATTTACACCCGGACCTTTAAATAGTGCTTACTATGAACATAGTTTTTTATCTGATCAAATGGGAATAGAAATGGTTGAGTCTAACGATTTATTTGTAGAAGGAAAATTTCTTTATATGAAAACTGTAGATGGGCCAAAAAAAGTAGATGTAGTTTATAGAAGAATAGATGATGATTTTTTGGATCCTCTTTGTTTCAATCCTCAATCAATAATAGGTGTGCCAGGTATAATGGATGTTTATAGAACAGGTGGTGTGAATATATGTTCTGCACCTGGAGCAGGAATAGCTGATGATAAAGCAATATATATTTATGTTCCTGAAATGATTAAATTTTATTTAGGTGAGCAACCAATTTTAGATAATGTTGAAACCTGGAACTGTGAAAAAGGTGATCAGTTAAAATATGTTTTAGATAATATTTCAGATCTTGTTGTAAAAGAGGTCGATGGATCTGGAGGTTATGGAATGTTGATTGGACCAAAATCATCAAAATCAGAAATAGATATTTTTAAAAGTAAATTATCAAAAAACCCCAATGGATATATAGCACAACCTCTAATAGATTTATCATTCACACCTACATTAATAAAAAATCAAGTAGAAGGTAGAAGAGTAGATCTTCGCCCATTTTGTTTAATGGGAGAAAAAGCACAATTAAGCTCTGGAGGTTTAACCCGTGTTGCAATGAATGAAGGTTCATTTGTTGTTAATTCTAGCCAAGGTGGAGGAGTTAAAGACACTTGGGTTTTAGCTGAATAGAATGTTAAGTAGAACAGCTGAATATTTATATTGGATAAGCAGATACATGGAAAGAGCTGAAACAACAGCTAGACTCCTTGATGTTGGATATAGAATGTCTCTTTTTCCTAATCCCAAAGGATATAATAACGAATGGGAATCAGTATTAGCTGCATCAGGTTCAATAGAAAATTATAAAAACAAGCACAAGGATATAATCCAACAACATGTTGAAGATTTTTTGTTTTTTGATGAAGAAAATCCATCATCTGTTTATAATTGTATTTTAAATGCTAGAAATAATGCTTTAGTTGTTAGGACGTCATTTACTCCAGAATCTTGGCTAGCAATAAATAAAGCTTATCAAGAAATTTTAAAATTAAAAAATAATAAATACTCAACTTCTGATTTGCCTAATCTTACTGAATGGACAATAGAGCAAGTTAATCTTTTTCGAGGAACAATTAATTCTTTGCTAAGAAATGATGGATATAATTTTTTATTATTAGGACTGTTTGTTGAAAGAGCTGATAATTCTGCAAGGTTACTTGATGTAAAATATTTTGTTTTACTGCCTAAACCTGAATATATAGGAAGTGACATTGATAATATGCAATGGAGCATATTACTTAGATCACTATCTTCATTTAGAGCATTCAGATGGGCTTATGATGGAGAAATTACTGCAACAAAAATAGCAGATTTTTTAGTCCTTAATGATAATTGTCCGAGATCATTAAGTTATTGTATTCAAAATATTGTAGCTCATCTTATCAACCTTAAATGCAGTCCAACTAAAGTTGAAAAAATATATAATTCATTAAAAGATTTGAATGTCACAATTCAGCAAGAAAAGATTGAATCAATAGTTGAATATGGATTACATGAATTTGTATCTAAATTTATAAATAAAATATCTATGTTTGACACAGATATTCATAGGGAATTATTTAACTAATTATGGAACTTTCAATAAAACATAAAACTAAATATGAATATGTTAATCCTATTGGTAATCTTATTCAAACTACAAAGTTGTATCCATCAGAAAACAATGCTTTAAAAATAATAAATTGGAATGTAACACGAGATGCAGCTAAAAAATCAAAAATTTACACTGATGGAGAAGCTAACAATATACAGAATTTTTCAAATAAAAATAAAGTTAAAAATATTAATTTTACTGTTAATGGTAAAGTGCAAACATTTGATACAAAGGGTATTTATAAAAATCCTTTGGATAAAATAAATCCTTTAGTCTATTTAAGAAATACTCCATTAACTGAATCAGATAGTGAAATTGTTGAGTTAGGTAACGATGCTAAAAATGGAATATCAGATAGTATAGAAATATCACATAAATTACTAAAATTAGTTGCCGAAAGGGTAGAATACAAACCTTTAACAACATCAAATGAAACTTCAGCAATAATTGCATATAAACAAAGAAAAGGTGTGTGCCAAGATCAAGCACATATCATGATAGCTGCAGCTCGTTCAATTGGTATTCCTGCACGATATGTAAATGGATATATGCATAACAATTCACATAATTCTGAATATCAATCAACACATGCTTGGGCAGAGTTTTATATTGAAAATCTTGGATGGGTAGGATTTGACTCAACAAATAATTGTAGTCCTGATGAAAGATACATTAGAGTTTCATGCGGATTAGACGCTAATTATGCAGCACCAATAAAGGGTGTTTTTTATGGAAACAATAATTCAAATGGTTTTATTGAAAACTTAGAAATTTCTGTACAGACACTAGAGTATAACTCTCAGCAATAATTTAAAATATATTAGACAATCAATAAATTTGATACATTACATCTTTGTAAATTTCTCTTTGAGATAAATTAATTCTAGTTTCATTCTTTTTTAACTCCAATAAACATAACTTACTATTGCTAATGATTCTTCCGAATAAAAGTTTAAGCAAAAATATTTAGTTAAAAGATGTTTAAAAAGTGTGAGTAAATTAGTTTTTTAAATTCTGAAGGAGTAAATCTTTAAATTCTTTCACAGCAACTGTTGCAGGCTTATGAATTGCAAAATCAAATTGATCTTGATTGCGTGATGGTTCGAGATTTAGTTCTACAGTTGGTTTTTGCATATCTTTGAACATAGAAACAAACCCAGCGGCAGGGTAGACCTCTCCAGAAGTCCCAATAGAGACAAACAAACTAGATTGCTCAGCTAAATCATGGATTTCTTCCATTTGCATTGGCATTTCTCCAAACCAAACGATATGAGGTCTTAATTGAGATTTACATTTAGGGCATTTATGGGCCTCATTTAAGTCCTCTAGCCACTCAAATACGTGATTGTCATTCATTATACATCTCGCTTTATTTAACTCTCCATGCATGTGAATAATTGATGATGAGCCTCCAATCTCATGTAAATTATCGATATTTTGTGTAACTATATGAATTTTATATATTTTTTCTAATTCATGCAGTAAAATATGAGCCCTATTTGGCTTAATTCCTGAGTTTAGTTCTTTTCGGCGTTTATTATAAAAATCGTATACAAGAGTAGGGTTTCTATAGAATCCTTCAGGACTGGCAACATCCTCAATCCTATGATTATTCCATAGTCCATCAGAGTCTCTGAATGTCTCAATCCCAGACTCTTTACTTATACCAGCACCCGTTAATACAAAGATCTGGGAATCTGCTGAAATCTTCGGTAATTGTTCCATTTGATACACTATATACAGTATTTTATTACACGTGAAAATCTATATCTAGTTTGTAATATTAGAAATTGAATTAGATAATAGATATATATTATTGATTTATAGTTATATTATTTATTACTTGACTATTATTTACGATAACTGTAATTATCGTAATATATATTATGGTTAAAATATCACTAAATGAAAACGTAAGTAAATTAAAGGAAAAATCTAAGGCAAAGAATACGCAGGATAAATACAATGGAGATTGGCTTAAATTTATCGACTATTGCAAAAATAAATACAATTGCAGTCCATTAGATGTTGATGATTTAGAAAGTGCATATGCGTTAACTGCTAATTATATGGATTGGCTTCACGAAGATCCAGAAGCAAAAATATTGAAGGGCACAAGCAATATTCCAGGTAGAGAAAAATTAAATAATAACCCCTACTCTTCATCTGCCTATAAAGCCTCAACTATACAAAGAATTTTAGCCTCTATAACTTATAAATATAGAGTTAATGGTTTTCAGTTTGATAGAAAAAATCCAGATATATCAGAAACGATAAGTGCAATTTTAAGAGATGAAAAAAATAACAAATCTGGTCAAGCAAAGGAACTTTTAAAAGCTGACATTGAAAAAATAATTAATAAAATTCCAGACGATAATAATGATTTTAGAAACATAAGAGATAAGGCCCTGATATTAATTGGTTTTTATAGTTTTTGCAGAAGATCAGAGTTGTTAGGCATGAAATATGAGCATTTAAATTTTGAAGATGATGGAGTTCAGGTTTTAATTCCTTTTTCTAAAACTGATCAAAAAGGTGAAGGGAGATTGATCTATTTACCTAAAAATAACTCTCCTTATTGTCCCGTATCTGCGTTAAAGAATTGGTTAGAGGTAGCATTAATTGACTCAGGCCCCCTCTTTTATAAAATTAATAAAGCTAATAATATTGAAAAATATATTCTTAATAATAAAAATCAAAAAGTAAGTTTGACTGACACAAGTTTTGTTTTAATTTTAAAGAAAAGAGCTGAGGACGCAGGTATAGAAAATTGTGATAAAATTTCTGGTCATAGCCTAAGAATAGGCTCAATTACTCAAGCTAGAATGAATGGTGTGCCTACTCATGAAATTATGGCTCAAAGTGGTCACAAGACAACACAAATGATAGATAGATATACAAAACTAACAAATATAAAAGAAACTAGTGCAGCAAAAAAATTATAAATTAATAGAATGCAATTGCTGCTGTAATTAAAACTATTACTAAAAGCCCTCTTCCACTCATTGTAGCTATTTTCATTATAGTTTTATTTGGTGGTAAATTATTTTTAGAAGAATTAAAAACATGAAAATTTACAAAAGCAGATAGCCCTAAAAGAAAACCTGCTGCAATTATTTTGATCGTAAATGCACTGTTTATAATAAATCCCCCATATAAATTAATTGATAGAATGATACCGGATATCCATAGGATAATTAGAGATATTAGACCAATATATCCAAGCAACTTTAATATCTTTGCTGTGGTTAAGTCAGGAATTTGATTTACCCTTGCATAAACAGATTGAATTACACCTCCACCAACTAGAACACCTCCAGAAAAAACTATTGCAAGGTAGTGAATGAATTTAAGTGTTACTATAATTGTCATTAAAATTTAATATTAATTTTTTCTTTTTATACTATTAATATAAAAATATGAAAATAAAAAAAGGTGACTCACCTGAGCTTAAATTAAAGAAAATGGATGGATCAGACTTTGATCTTATTAACTTAAAGGGAAAAAAAGTATATTTAAAATATATGAGATTTGCTTCTTGTATGTTTTGTAATCTAGAAGTTAATCATTTAAAAAATAAACATAGCGAATTTGGACAAGATTTTGAGATTGTTTTAGTTTTTCACTCTAGTGTTGAGTTTTTAAATAAACAAATGAAAAAACACGGCCCACTCCCATTCACTGTTCTTGCCGATCCTAATTATTCTTATTACAAAAAATATGAAATTGAAAGATCAATGGCTAAATTAATGAATGCTTTTATTTTTAAATTCCCTAGAGCCCTTTCTGCTATGCTCAAAGGTTATATTCCTATTAAACTTGGTGGTTATCTAGATATAATGACTGCAGATTTTTTTCTTGATAAAAATGGTATTGTAATAAAATCTAAATACTCTGAAAAAGATGCTTTTGATGGTTTTGAATTTAATGAAATAAAAGAATTTTCTTTAAGCTAAAAAGCTGGGATCTTTAAATCCCAGCATAATTATTTAAACGTAAATTATATCTGAAAGTCTGTAGATCAGAATTATTGCAATAATAACAAATACATGTCCTACTATTTCATCTCCAACATCTTGTTTTGAATCTGGATCAATAATTTTAAGTCTTGTTGCCCAACCTAAAATTACCTGACATGTTGAAATAAGGAAATTTAATATAAGAAAAATCCAAGCACCTTCTGGCCCACGAAAAATTAAATAAACCCCTATTATTAAAAGTGGCAAAACAAAAGTTCCTACTATTCTTATAATCGGAACAGACTTTTCTCCCAAATCATATCTAGTAACTATTGTATTTGGACTTAATACAGTAAGAAACGCATAGTAACCTAAACCTAACATACTAATTAGAAACAAAATTAAATTTAAAGTACCTCCCCAAGCCATAATCATATTTATTTTCTCCTTAAAAAATTAATTATCATAAAATTTAAAATACTTATCTTGCTTGAATTTTGTCAACTCAAAATAATTTAATTAATAAAATTAATAAATGTAAAATTAATTAACTATTAAGATTTAATAATAATAATTGTTATTCTTGATCCGATTTACTACTAAAATAATCCATTAAGGCTAGTAATAAGCCAGAAACAATAAATACAGCATGTATATAAATCATAAGATATATTTCTTCAGGATTTTTCTTCGATGTATCAACAAATGCCTCTAAAAGACCTATTGAACTTATAGCAATTATTGAGGCAATGACTTTGAGTTTTAAATCTTTAAAACTTACTTTCCCTAAAAATTTCGGAGTATCTACTGAGTCTTCTGCAACTTCAATTCTTGATACAAAAGAACTATATGAACTCATAATTAAAATTAATACAAGGTTTGCGACCAATGCAAGATCAACAATATGCAATACAAATATTAAAAGATCATTTACACTCATTTCAAAAATATGGGTAATTTCATATAAAAATTCCTGAACAGTTTTAACACCTATTATTATTAAAGTTAAAACAAGAACAACATAAATTGGTGTTAAGAGCCATCTAGAATTAAAAATAAAATTCTCTAAAATTTTTTCAAATTGTTTAAACATTTATCAATGATTTATTAGTTATTAAAAGATATTAGCTTTTAAGAGGAATAGATTTTTTGGCAATATCTTTTTTTAAATAATTTTCCCTATAAGTAATAATTAATACTGAAGTAAATACTAAAATCCCCCCTGCCCATGTCCATCCATCTGGAATTTCTCCAAAAATACTAAATCCAAATACTGATGCAAAAATTAACTGTGTAAACCAAACTGGTTGGATAACAGATAAATCTGCCAATCTATATGAATTATTAATACATAAATGCAAAACTGTACCAACTATTGCAGCTAGCAAGACATAATACAATGAATGAAGTGTTGGATTTGTCCAATAAATTAATGCCAAAGGTAAAGTAAAGATGGTTACAAATGTATATTGATAAGTCAAAATCGTCATTGGACTGTCTTCTTTAGACATGAATTTTGTTATTATTATTACTGTAGACCATAATAAACCTGACAAGAGAACCATATAGGCTCCAATATTGATTTCAATTATCCCAGGCCTCAAAATTATCAATACTCCAACAAAACCAATAATAAGCGCTAGAATTCTTATAATATAAATTTTTTCTTTCAATATTAAAACACTTAGAATTACAACTAGAATTGGACTTAAGAAACCAATAGCTTTAATTTGCTCAAGAGGTATGTACATTAAAGCTGCAAAACCTAAAATCATCATGGGAACATTGATCATGCTTCTTATTAAGTGAAATTTTAAATTATTTGTTTTATAGATATTAAAATTTGATTTAATAATAAAAGGAAAAATAACTATTAATCCAAAAAAAAATCTTAGGAAGCCAGCAGTAAAAACATTAATATCAGTTTGGGCTAATTTTAGAAATACTGCCATCAATACTGCACAAAAAGAAGCAACTGTTGCTAAAAGTACAGCTTTAATATTATTATTCATTTATAAATTTTATACAAAAGGTAATTCGCAAACCTTACCTGTGTGAATATTTTGATTACTTTTATCTATTAAATTGATTTCGAATTTTTGATCTTTATTAAAATATGGTTTTTTAATCATTGCCATACCAATAACTTTTTTAAAAGTTGGTGAATAAACAGCTGATCTAAGCTCACCTATTATATTATTTTCAAAAAATAAATTTAATGAACCTGTCATTTCAATTTCATTAATATCAATAATAACTCCCATTAATTTTTTTGAGATTCCATCTTTTTTAATTTTTATTAATTTATCTTTGCCTAGAAAAGTTGCAGAACTTTCTAAATTTATAAAACGTTCAAAACCACATTCTAATGGGTTGTCATTGATATCAATATCATTTCCATATGATAACAAGCCACTTTCTATACGCTCAATAAGATGTGGGCAGCCAGGTTTAACATTAAATTGTGTACCTTGTTCAAATAATTCATCATATAGTTTTAATCCAGCTTCATCATTTTCAACATAAATTTCAAATCCACCCTGCTTTGACCAACCAGATCTAGCTATTAAATAATTATTATCATTAAATTCAAAGTAATCAAAATTATAAAATTTTAAATCTAATATTTTTGATCCAAATATTTTCTCCATTAATTTAAAAGATTTAGGTCCTTGGACTGCAATAATATTAACATTTGGTTCAAAAATATCTACCTCGTAATCTTTTCCGATAGCAAGTCCTTTAGCAAATAAAGATAAATCTGAGTCTGCAATTGATACCCACCATTTATCATCATTAAATTTAAGAATTATTGGATCGTTAATAATACCTGCATCACTATCAATTATTGGAGAATAATAACATTTACCGTTTAATGTTTTACTCATGTCTCTAGGTGTCATTAATTGCACTAATTTTGATGAGTCTTTACCAGATATTTGAATTTGTCTTTCAGCAGCGACATCCCAAATTTGTACATGTTCTTTTAAATGGAAATAAGAGTCCTCAAGAGTATCAGAAAAACTAGCTGGAAGTAGCATATGGTTATAAACAGTATATGATTTTAAGCCTTGTTTCTCAATTCTCGAGGAGTAGATAGTACTTCTCAATCTTCTTGATTTAGCAACAGTTGGAATAGCCATATGAAATAGCGCTATAAATATTAGAATATGCTATGTCAAACTTTCTGATTGAAATAATTTAAAATTATTTTGAAACAATATTTGACCTCATTATATCATCGAATAAGGCTATAATTCTATTTATATTGAAAAGTAATTTGAAATAAAATGATAAAATAAAAGATAAAATAATAAGAATCATCACAATGATTCCAGCATAAAATGAATTTAATTTTAAAAATAGATTTAAGAACATTAGCACATTGACGTATATGAAACTTATAAATCCAATAGCAACCCCTTCGTTAACAAGAAATCTTAAATATCTAAATTTATTCTGATAACGATAATATAATATTAAAACTGATGAAATTACCAAAGTGTACAAAAATGAAATTCTCCTTTCTTCTCTCTCAAAAAAAAGAAACTCATTTAATATTACAAATGGATATACAAATAAAAAATAAGTTAATGTAAATACGATGATATAAAAAAGAGCGTTTTGAAAAGCTTTATGCATATAGATTATAAAAATAATACAATGAAAAAACAGTCAATGCTATTGCAATCCATATAGAAAGATTAGTGAAGAATGTTTTTAAATTATTATTAGAACTTAAAAAAGCTGGTAAAACTAATAATAAAACACCTACCATATAAATTATTGGAACTAATTTATCCATAAGGTTTAATATTTTTCTTTTTCAATCAATTCACTAATCAAAAATTCTCCATTACCTTTTTCAACAGAATCTTCATAAAACTTTTTCGCAACTGATGAAAATTTTTCAGCATTTGGTAAATCTTTAACTAGATCATTAATATATGATAGATCTTTAAGAGTATTTGATACAGAAAATGTATAACCCGTATAATCTCCTCCTATAGCTTTTTCAGCTATTCTGTTTAGGGCAACTGAATTACCAGAGCCTAGTTTTGCTACTTCAAAAAGTTTTCTCCAATCAACTCCAAGTTTTTCTGCTGATTTAAAGTACTCTACCACCGTAGTTGTTGTTAATAATGATAAAAAATTTGATAAAAGTTTGGCTGCACAAGCTTTATCAACTGTTCCAAAATTAATAACATCCTTACAAAATGTATTTAAATAAATTTTAGACTCATCAAACTTATCTATATCTCCACCCCAAAGAGAACCTAAGATGCCTTTTAAACTTTCATTCTTAGATCCCATAACAGGAGAAACGACAAAAGAAATATTAAATTTATCAAATATACCTTTCATATTTGTAGCTCCATTTTTATTATGAGTGGTTAAGTCAATAACTAAAGAACAATTTTTTAATGAAGGAGCTAATTTGTTAGCAATTTCAATAGCTATTGGCGTATTAGTGACACAAAGCATTAAACAATCTAACTCTAGATTTTGTATTTCATTGAAAGATTTGATTTCTTTTGCTCCATTCGAAACCAATAAATCAATATTCTCTCTCTTTTTATTAACATATACATAAACTGTATTTTGTTTTAATAAATTTTGAGCCATGCCATGTCCCATATATCCATTGGCTCCAATAAATAGTATTTTTTTATTCATTTAATTATTAATTAATATTAATTGCATTTAAGTTTCAATTTTTTTTTGAATATTATTAGTAAAAAAAATAGTTAATAGGACAAGCAATAATAGTGGAATGCACATTAAATTTAAAAACTCCCAACTTGTTGTATAAAGAAGAATACCAGCAGTTAAACTTCCTGTTGCTTGTGTTGCAAAAACGATAAAATCTGCAGTTCCTTGAGCTACAAATTTATCTTTTTTTTCATATGATATTACTAATAATGAACTTGAGCATACAAATGTAAAATTCCATCCAACACCAAGAAGGATTAAACCTAGTGCATAACCTATGTATGTTTGATAAAATATATTTGAAGAAATACTTAAAAATAACAAAATTATACCACTAATAATAATTATATTATGGCCAAATTTTTTAATTAAATCCCCAGTAAATAAACTCGGCAGAAACATCGCAACAATATGCAACTGAATTACTATTGAAGTTTCAAAAATTGTGAATTCTTTCATTATATGAAGAAATAAACTTGATGCCGTCATAATACTCGCCATTACATAATATCCAACACCTCCACATACTATAGATAGAATAATTTTAGGATTTTTTAAAATTGATGATATTTTATCAAATTCAAATTTTGATTTATCTATTACAATTTTTTCATCTTTGTAAAAAAATAAAAATATGATTGGAATTAATGCCGTTATTGATAAAAAAAGAAATGATCCTGTAAATTCAATCGAGGTTAAATTTTTAAAGTAACTAGCAAAATTTGATGCAAGTAAAGCTGATACAATTCCAAGAAGTAAAATATAAGACATTGCTCTTGGAACAAATTTTTCACCCACATTTTCTGGAATTGTAAAGCGGTATTGATGAACAAAAGCATGAGCAGAACCAATAAGCAAACAACCAAAACAAAAAATATAAAAATTTGAAATTGTAATAGAGTATGAGCAAATAATTGCCGCAAAACTACTCATTAAAGAAGATAACATAAAACCTTTTTTTCTCCCTATTAATCTAAATAAATTAGAAGCAATTGGTGCAAATATAAAAGTTCCACAGATCATTAATGACATGCCCATAGTACTAGCCCAACTAGTTTCGATTAATTGACTTCCAATAATACCGCTTAATAGTACTGTTACTACTGGTGCAAAAGAGGCAAAAGTAGAACTTAAAAAGATTATTAATAAATTTCTATTTAGCATTTTATTGGTAATTTTATGAAGATACTTTTTATATATTAATTATCACTAGACCGATAATCTTATTTCAATTAATATTTGTTATGGTTTCTAGTCATGATTTCCAACAAGATAAAAGAAATAAAAAAATTAAGATTTATGTGAATGGTATATATTATCCAAGAGAAGATGCAAAAATATCTGTTTTTGATTCATCTGTTTTGTTAGGTGATGGTGTATGGACAAGTGGTAGAATTTATAATGGAAAGTTTATTTTTCTAAAAGAACACTTAGATAGATTGTATAAAGATTTAAAACTTATTAATATTAAACTGCACTTAAATAGAAAACAGTTAACTCTTATAATAGAGAAAACTATTAAAATTAATAGAATGAAAGATGATGTTCACATGAGAATTATAATCTCTCGTGGATTAAGAAGTACTCCCTATCAATCTGAAAAGGTTGTCATCTCAGATCCTTCAATTATTATTATACCGGAGTATAAAAAACCTAATATTGATATTTATAATAAAGGATTAAAGCTAGTTACTGTAAAAACAATTAGAGGTAGTCTGAATGCTCAAAACCCACAAATAAATAGTCTTTCAAAATTAAATTGTATAATAGCTTGCATAGAAGGACATAAAAAAGGTGGTGATGAATCTTTAATGTTTGATATTAATGGTAATATTGCAACAAACAATAGTACTCACTTCTTCTATATAAAAAATAAATCAGTTTATACTTCAAAAGGAAGGTACCAGGTTACAGGGATAACGAGACAAAAAATTATAGATATTTGTAAAAAAAATAAAATTAGAATTTTTCAAAAAGATTTTAAACTCAAGGATGTATTAAAAGCAGATGAAGCATTTGTGACGGGTAGTTTTGGTGGTGTCGTACCTGTAAATGCAATAAATAATAAGAAATTTAAATTAAATAACCAAAATTTAACTTATCAATTAAGAAATTGGTATGAAAAGCTTTTAAAATAGATGAAGATATTTATGTGGTCTGGTCCTCGAAATATTTCGACAGCTTTACTACGCTCATTTAGTAATAGAGATGACACAATTGTGTATGATGAACCATTCTATTCTTATTATTTAAAAGAAACTGGACTAAATCATCCAATGAGAGATGAAATAATAGATTTTTATCCTACTGAGGAAAATGAAGTAATTAAAACAATATTGAAAGACAAAAAAGGTATTTATTATCAAAAACACATGACGCATCATATTTTGAATAAAACAAATATTGAATGGTTGAATAAAGGTATTAATTGTTTCTTAATCAGACACCCAGCAAAAGTTATAAATTCATACATAAAAAAAAATAAATTAAAAAATATAACTGATATTGGATTTGATCAAATTTTTCGATTATTTAATCACGTTAAAGATAATATTACTAAAAATATTATAATAGTTAATGCTGATGTTCTTTTGGAGGATCCAGAAAAATATATAAAAAAACTTTGTAATAAACTAGAAATAACTTTTACAAAAAAAATGTTAAATTGGGATAGAGGTATCAAAAGTGATTATGGAATATGGCATTCGCATTGGTATAATGATATAATTAATTCTACAGGATTTAATAAAACAGAAAATATTATTACAGAAGTTCCATATGAATATAAAAAAATTTACATAGAAAGTTTAAAAATTTATGAACATATGAATCAATATTCAATTTAAAAAATGAAAAAACAACAAATTTTAGAAGCATCTAAACTTTTATTTAATCATAAATTAAATAAAACTGGTTTAGATAATCTCAATCATCTTGAACCTAAAAATATAATAGAAGCATATGAGATTCAGGACGCATTAAAAGTCCATTATTTAAGTTTGAAAAATAATATATGCATAGGAAAAAAAATTGGATGTACTTCTAAAGCTGCACAAGCACAAATGAATGTATCAGAGCCATTTTATGGAAATTTATTCAGTAAATATTCAACTAAAAATAAAAATAAATTAAATTCAAAGTATTTTTTTCAACCTTTTGCAGAGCCAGAAATAAGTTTTAGAATTAAAGAGGATGTAGATATTTCAAAAGCTCCTTATACAATGAATAATATTAAAAATTTAATAGATGGAATATTATGTTCGATAGAAATAGTAGATTTTAGATTCCAAAGAGAATTATCAAAAATTGGTGCAATAAATTTAATAAGTAATAATGGTGCATCAGATTATTGGATACATAATGATAAAATATTTAATATAAATGAAATAGATCTAAATGATTTTGAAGTTTGTTTTTTTATAAATGATGAACTTAAAGAAATAGGTAATACAAAAAATGTTCTTAATAATCCCCTAAATGCAGTATTATGGTTAATTAATACTTTATGTAAAAAAGGTGAGCCTATGTTAAAGCATCAGTATATTTCTTCAGGTTCATGTACAAAGGCCTATAAATTGAATAGTGGAAATAAAATTAAAGCTGATTTTGGTAAACTTGGATACATTGAATTTGATTATATTTGACTTAAATAAATATTATGAACTGTAAAGTTTATTTTAATAATTCATGCAGTATATGTAAATTTGAGATAGATCATTATAAAAAATTTACAAAAAATATAGATTGGATAGATATTTCTTCAGATAGTAACGCGAAAAAAGATACCAATTTAAATGCTAAAAATCTTTTAAGAAGACTTCACGTTAAAAAAAAAGATCATTTATATAAGGGTTTAGATGCTTTTATAGAGTTATGGTCAGAAATTCCAAGATACAATATTTTAGCAATTATTCTTAAAAAGCCTATAATTTATCACTTATCATGGTTTTTATATGAATTTATTGCACTATTTCTATTTTATAAAAATAAGAATCAATTAAATAAAATAGAAAGATTATAAATGAATAGCTACTTTGAATTATTAGAAAAAATTGTCTTATCAATTCTTATAATTTGCACTGTAATTGCAATTGGTATGGAGATACAAGGAATGTATTTTAATTCAAAAGTTACTCTTGCAGATATATTACTTCTCTTCATATATATTGAAATTATAGGCATGATAAAAGAATATTGGATATCAAAAGTTATACGTATGAGCTATCCCCTTTTCATTGCTATGACAGCATTAGCAAGGATGATAATTATGCAACGTAAAGATGTAGATCCATCTGCTTATGTTTATGAGTCAGTTGCAATTTTAATTATTGCTATAGCGATAGTAGTTCTACGGGTTAGACATATGGAAATTTTGAATAGAAATTCTAAAAAAATATCAGAAGACTAATTATAACTAAACATGTTCGAATCAACAATCAGCGAAGCTGATAATAATTTTATTTCATTTTTACCAAATATTGGAAGCTATTATTCAAATAGAAGAAATTACAGCCGGGACCCATATACAAATGAAAATACAACGTCTCTTTTATCTCCATACATTAGGTATAGAATTTTATCAGAAGAAAAAATATTAAATAAAGTATTAAATACTTATAATTTCAATAATGCTGAAAAATACATTCAAGAAATTTTTTGGAGAACATATTGGAAAGGATGGTTAGAATTCAGACCAGAAGTTTATGATGATTATTTAACACAAAGAAATATTTTAAAATTAAAGTTATCAAAACAAACACCTTATTTAAATGCAATAAATGGTAAAACTAAATTTAAATTTTTTAATCAATGGGTAAAAGAAATTTTATCAAATGGTTATTTGCATAATCATATTAGAATGTGGTTTGCTTCAATTTGGATATTTAATTTAAAATTACCATGGCAATTAGGTGCTGATTTTTTTATGCAACATTTATTAGATGGAGATCCGGCATCTAACACATTATCATGGAGATGGATTGCAGGTATCCAAACAAAAGGAAAAAATTATATAGCTAGAAAAGATAATATTGAAAAATATAGTAATATAAAAATTTCACAATCTGAAATTTTAGATGAAAAAGTTGAACCAATTATTGAAGATAAAATTTTTACCATGAAAGAATTAAATTTAAATGAAATTGCAGATTTTAAAATTATTAAAGCTATTGTTATTCCAACAGATGAATTAAATTTTTTAAAAGACTTTAAAATAAATTGTAATGCATTTTTTGGGTGTCCATTTGAAGATTATAATGATCATAAATTCAATGATAAAATCATTAATCACATTAGAAAAATTACATTATCTAATTTAAAAGAAGATAATTATTATACTAATGTTAATTATGAAATTCATTTTGAAAATTATTATACAATGCTAAAGAAATGGATAAATATTAATAATATTAATGAAATTTATCTCCCATATGTAACAAGGGGTAATTGGGTAAAGATTTACAAAAATATAATAATGCATAATCCATCTGTTAATTTTATTATATTTAATAGAAATTATGATGCAAAAAGCTGGATTTATTCAAAAAAAGGGTACTTTAATTTTAAAAAAAATATACCAAATATAATTAAGAATATTTTCTAATGAGTACAGTTTTAAAAATAAATAATGTTACTAAAACATATAATAAGAAACTAAAGGCTCTAGATAAAATTAATTTACAAATAAAAAAAGGTGAGATCTTTGCTCTTTTAGGACCAAATGGTGCTGGTAAATCGACATTAATTAATAGTATTTGCGGTATAGTAAATTTTGATTCAGGATCAATTAAAATAAATGATTTAGACATTATACAAAATTATAGAGAAACAAGAAAAGTAGTAGGTATAGTTCCACAAGAATTATACTTAGAAGCTTTTGAGACAATTTGGAATAATGTTAATTATTCAAGAGGTTTATTTGGAAAACCTCCAAATTATCAATATGTAGAAAGTGTTTTAAAAGAATTATCTTTGTGGGATAAAAAAGACAGTAAGTTAAAAGAATTATCTGGAGGAATGAAAAGAAGAGTTTTAATTGCTAAAGCTCTTTCACATGAACCTAAAATATTATTTTTAGATGAGCCAACTGCTAGTGTTGATGTTGAACTCAGAAAAGATATGTGGAACGTTGTAAAAAAATTAAATCATAAAGGTGTAACAATTATATTAACAACTCATTATATTGAAGAAGCAGAGGAATTAAGTGATAGAGTAGCAATAATTAATGATGGAAAAATAATTTTAGTAGATGAAAAACAAAAACTAATGAAAAAACTAGGTCAAAAAACAATTAAAATTGAATTAGAAAACTCAATTGAAAATATCACTACAAAACTTTCAAAATATAAATTTGATATAGATGAATCTAAAAAAATATTAACTCATAGTTTTAATCTTAGTAAAGAAAATACAGATATTACTGAAATGTTAAATGATCTAAAAAATGAAGGGCTAAAATTAAAAGATATTAATACAGATCAAAGCTCACTAGAAGAAATTTTTATAAAATTAATTAAGGAAAATAATAATGAACTGGTACGGAATTAAATCAATTTTTATCCATGAGTTGGATAGATTTAGAAGAACTATATTTCAAAGTTTAGCATCGCCTATAATTACAACATCATTGTATTTTGTTGTGTTTGGTTCAGCAATTGGATCAAGAATAACTGAAATTGATGGAATAAACTATGGATCATACATAGTTCCAGGTATGATAATGCTAACTATATTAACACAGGCGATTTCTAATGCATCATTTGCTTTTTATTTTCCTAGATTTACAAATACAATTTATGAAATATTAGCAGCACCTCTATCATCTTTTGAAATAGTTTTAGGTTTTGTTGGTGCAGCTGCTACAAAATCAATAATAATTGGATGTGTAATAATTATAACAGCTGGTTTCTTTGTTGATATTGAAATAGAACACCCATTTTTAATGATTTTTTTTCTAATATTAACATCAATAACTTTTGCTTTATTCGGTTTTATAATTGGAATGTATGCAGATAATTTTGAAGGATTACAAATAATACCAATATTAGTTATAACGCCATTAGTATTTTTAGGTGGTTCATTTTATTCAATAAATATGCTCCCAGAATTTTGGCAAAAAGTATCATTGTTAAACCCAGTTTTGTATTTAATTAGCGGTTTTAGGTATAGTTTTTATGAAGTTTCAGATGTAAGTTTATTTACTAGTATATTAACTATTTTTGTTATCTTGATTAGTTGTATTAGCTTTATTACAATTACTTTTGCAAGAGGTTATAAAATAAAAAATTGATGTTAGATAAAAAAGTAAGTGATGAATTTATAGAAAACGGAGTTGTATTACTTAAAAATATCATTGAGAAACAATGGATAGAGAAGTTAAAAATTGGTGTAGAAAAAAATTTTTTAAATCCAAGTAAATATAAATGTGTTTATGAGGTTTTAAATAAAGAAGAAATATTTTATGATGATTATTGTAATTGGCAAAGAATAGATGAGTATAAAAATTTTATATTTGACTCAAATATTGCAAAAATTGCAATGTTCCTTATGAATTCTAAAAAAGTAAACTTGTTCCATGAACATGTTTTAATAAAAGAAAAAGGATCAAAAAAAAGAACACCTTGGCATCAAGATCAAGGATATTATTGTGTAAATGGAAAAGATAATGTTAGTATATGGATACCACTAGATAAAGTTGATAAAAATTCTTCTATGGAATTTATAAAAGGCTCTCATAAATGGAATAAAACTTTTCTTCCAACTAAATTTAAGGGTTATGATTATGATAATGTAGATGAAGAATTTGAAAAAATTCCAAATATTGAAAATAATAGAGATAAATACGATATTATTTCTTATGAGTGTGAACTTGGTGATGCCATTGCGTTTAATTATGCCACTATACATGCTGCTTATGAAAATAATTCAGAAAACAGAAGAAGAGCTTTTTCATTAAGGCTTACAGGTGATGATGCTAGATATATTAAGAGGAAAGGTGAGATGTCCCCTCCTTTTCCTGATATTAAATTAAAAAATAATGAAATATTAGATTGTGATACTTTTCCTGTATTAATTTCTTCTTAAGAAATAAATTAGTGGGATAGCTGTAGCATACATTATTAAACTATAAATTGCAGCAGGAATTAAATAAACCGTACTTGCAAAAAACGTATTTGCTACAACAATAGCTAAAGTTCCATTTTGGAGACCTACTTCCATTAACCAACATCTAAAAGTTTCTTTAGATGATTTAAAATACTTAGATAAAAAATAAACGATAATCATCATAAGTATATTAAGAGCAAACATTATTAATCCAGCTTGTGCAAAATAACTTACAACATTTTCTCTTTGTGATAATATTGCACCAAATAATACTAAGACGAATAGAACAATAGAAATATTTTTTGCTAATTTTTCAAATGAAGAAAGTAGATTACTTAAAAGAACACCCAATATAACAGGAATTGTTACAATTAAAAACATTTGCAATGCTACGCTAAATAGAGATTGATTATCATTCAAACTTCCATAACCTAAAATAGATAATGAAATTATTAAAATAACTGGGACTGTAATAACGCAAAGAATGCTATTAATAGCAGTCAAAGAAATTGAGAGAGCAATATTACCCTTAGCGTAAGATGTTAATACGTTACTAGTTACACCACCTGGAGCTGCAGCAAGAATCATAACACCGACTGATAATTCAGGTGACAAAGGCCAAAATAAAACTAGTATTATTGCAACAATTGGTAAGATAATTATTTGAAAAAATAAACCAATAAGAAAATCTCTAGGTTTAAAAAAAACTCGTGTAAAATCAGTAATTGAAAGTCCTAAACCTAAAGAGAACATAATAAATGCTAAAGATAGAGGAAGTATTACATCAGTTACTATACCCATAGATTAATTTTACCATTTTTTTTATAAAAGAAAAAATAAATTACTAATTACTTTGATTTTTGGGTAAAATTTCTAGCATTTCATTAGGCATTTTTGATATTTTTCCATCAATATTTATAGAAACAATTATAATATTCGAATCAAGTAATAATTTATTATCTTTTAAAATTTGTTGATTAAATTCAATTTTAGCTTTTGAAAAATTTATAATTGAAGTTTTTATATTTAAAACATCCTCAAAGTATGCGGGTTGAATATATTCAATATTACATGATTTAACTACAAAATAAATTTTATTATTAATGAATAAATTTCGATGATTAAAACCGAGATTGTATAAAAAATCTGTTCTACCTCTTTCCAGATATTTTAAATAATTTGCATAATATACTCTACCTGATGCATCAGTATCTTCATAATAAACTTTAATATTAGTATTCATATTTAATGATCTATTTACTTAATTTTTAAATATTTAGAATTCAACAAGAAGATTGAAATATATTGAATAATGACTAAATATTTAGATATGAGTGATTATTTAGAGTCAATTATAAAAAGAGATCCTGCAGCTAGGAGTAAATTAAGTATAATTTTAACATATCCAGGAGTAAAATCAGTTTTTTTTCATATGATTGCAAGTAAATTATGGAACATTAATTTATATACTCTAGCAAGAATTGTTTCTCAATTTAGTAGATTTTTGACTGGAATAGAGATTCATCCTGCTGCAAAAATAGGCAAAAATTTATTTATCGATCATGGTATGGGTACAGTAATTGGAGAAACAAGTGAAATTGGTAACAATGTTACAATGTATCACGGTGTTACATTAGGTGGAATTAGTCCAGCTGAAAACTCTAGTGATCAAATAAATATAAAAAGACATCCAACAATAGATGATAATGTAATAATTGGATGTGGCGCAAGTATACTTGGACCAATCAAAATTGGGAGTTGTGCAAGAATAGGTGCAAATACTGTAGTACTTAAGGATGTGCCACCATATGCTACAATGGTTGGAAACCCCGTTAAAAATATAAATATTAATAAAGATACGTCATTTAATCCATATGGTGTAAGAGATATTGATGATAACCAGTAATGTTATTGAACTAATAGGCAACACTCCTCTTATCAAACTCAAATATCCATCAGAAGTATCCGGTTGCGAAATATATGGAAAAGGTGAATTTATGAATCCTGGTGGTTCAGTCAAAGATAGAACAGCTCTAGGTATTATTTTAGATGCGGAGAAAAAAAAATTAATAGAACCAGGTGGCACTGTTGTTGAGGGAACATTTGGAAATACTGGTATTGGACTAGCATTAGTTTGTAACGCAAAAAAATATAATCTTAAAGTTGTAATGCCTAATACAACTGTAGAATCAAAAAGAGATATATTAAAAAACATGGGAGCTGAACTTCATTTAGTAGATGCAAAACCCTATGCAGATCCAGGTAATTATCAAAGAGTATCAAAAAAATTAGCATTAGATATCGAAAACAAAACTGGTAAAAAAACTTTTTGGGCTGGTCAATTTGAAAATTTAGCAAATTACAAATATCATGAACTAACTACAGCAAAAGAAATTTTTGATCAAACAAATGGTACTGTTGATGGCTTTACATGTGCAATAGGTACTGGCGGAACAATAACAGGTGTTAGTGTAGGATTAAAATCACTTAATAAAAAAATTATTATAGGTTGTACAGACTCTCAAGGTTCATCAATGTATAACTATTTCACTAATGGAACTCCTGAAAAAAAAGGTGATGAGTCTATAACTGAGGGGATTGGTCAAGCTAGAGTAACAAAAAATCTTGAAAATTGTGAAGTTGATAAGTCATTCTATGTAACTGATAAAGAATGTATGGAAATGTTATATAAGTTAATTAAAACAGATGGATTATTTTTAGGTCTTAGTTCTGGAGTAAATGTTTGTGGTGCAATCAAATTAGCTAAAGAAATGGGTCCTGGTAAAAAAATTGTAACTATACTTTGTGATGATGCTAATAAATATTATGATAAAATGTTTAATAAAGATTTTTTACAATCAAAAAATTTACCAATTCCCGATTGGTTGTAAATATGAATAAAAAAGATAAAAAATTTAATTCTAAAGTTATACATTCAGGACATGGTGCAGATGAAGCAACTGGTGCTGTTATGCCACCAATACATCTTTCTTCTACTTTTAAACAAAAATCACCTGGAAGATTTAAATATGAATATGCAAGGACTGGAAATCCCACAAGAGATGTTCTAGAAAAATTATTATCTGAAATAGAAGATGGTAAGTTTGGTTTTGCTTTTAGCTCAGGAATGGCTGCTATTTCTGCACTATCAGATGCTCTTGGTAATAATTACTCTATTCTATCAAGTGACGATTTATACGGGGGAACGAGAAGAATATTTGATAAAATTAAATCAGTAAATCAAAATGTTGAAATTACTTATGCTGACTTAAGTAAAGATAATAATTGGCAAGGACACATTAAAGAAAATACAAAAATGATATGGTTAGAAACTCCTTCTAATCCACTACTAAAATTAATTGATATTGAAAAAATAAGAAACAGTATAAATAATCAAGAAATCATAATTGTATGTGATAATACTTTTGCTTCACCTTATAACCAACAACCTCTTAATCAAGGAGCTGATGTCGTTATTCATTCTTCAACTAAATATCTAGGTGGTCATAGTGATATAATTGGAGGAGCTCTTGTTATTAATAATAATCCTGAATTAGCAGAAAAAATTAAATACATTCAAAATGCCGTAGGATCTGTTCCAAGTCCATTTGATTGTTACATGTTAGTTAGATCTATCAAAACACTCGCAGTAAGAATGGAAAGGCATAACAATAACGCTTTAGAAATTGCTAATTACTTATCAAAACACAATAAAGTTAATAATGTTTTTTATCCTGGTTTAAATTCAGACCCAAATAATGAAGTTGCAAAAAAACAGATGAAGGGATTTGGAGGTATTGTTTCTATAGATTTAAAAGGTGATATTAATTCTGCAAAAAAATTTCTTGAAAATATAGAAATTTTTACTTTAGCTGAAAGCTTAGGTGGAGTTGAAAGTCTAATTGAACATCCAGCAATTATGACTCACGCTTCTATTGATAAAAAAATAAGGGAAGAATTAGGTATCTCTGATACTCTGATAAGGCTTTCTGTTGGAATAGAAGATGTTAATGATCTCATAAAATCTTTAGATAAGGCCTTAAACTTAATTTAAATAATTTTTTTTAAGTCAGGTGGTGAATAATTAGGACCCTTCATAACCTTTCCATATTCATTATAAATCGGTTTACCTTCCTCAGATAATTTACTCATATTACTACGATGTACTTCTTGAAAACATTTATCTAAATCTATTCCAAAAGCTGCACCCGCACCGTAAGTTACAACCAATATATCAGTTAATGCATCTGCTACTTCAACGATATCATTATGATTTATAGCTTCTTTTAATTCACTAAACTCTTCATCTATAAGTTTTTTTCTTAGTTCTATAATTTTATCATTTGGAAACTCTGCATTAGATTTAACTTCTTGACCAAAAGTTGTCATAAATTCTTTTACTTTATCAAAGTTAGTCATTTTATCTCCCTAAAATAATTATTTATAAAAAATATCGTTGTAAGTAACAACTATAAAGAGAAAAGATATAATTGTTATCCCCACAGCTAAATAAACTCTAGTAACAAATTCTGGGAGAGAATTTGAAAAAATTCTTCTAATAATAAAATACATTATGTGACCACCATCGAGTAAGGGGATTGGCATGAGGTTAAATAGTCCTACAAATAAAGATATTACAATGAATAAAAACAATACACCTCTAACTTGATCAAGCATCATTTGATCTGCATTTTTAACAATTCCGATAGGTCCAGCAAGCTGATCACCTAAAGTGTCTTCTTTATAAGATTGTTGAAGAAAACTAAAAGAAGCAACATAATATGTTGGAATAAACGAAAGTGAATTTTTTATAGAACCAATAAGATTATATTTATCTATACTCGGGTCACTTGGAGAAGAAATTCCAATAACAAATTTATTTAATTCTTCATTAAAAATTAAATCAAAGCTTTTATTGATAATTTTATTTTCTCGTTCAATTAAAATATTAACAGTATTGCTATTCCCAATAGCTCTTGGAATATCAGAAAATTCTTCAATATTTTTATTATTGATTTCTAATATTCTATCTCCTTCACGTAGATCATTTTTGTAGGCAGCAGAGTTTTCCATAACAGAACCAATAATTGGAAGAAAATTAACAATTCCAAAAAAGAAAAAAATTGAAAACAAGGCTAACCAAGCACTTACAATATTAAATACGCTACCAGCTAAAAGAACAGAAATTTTCTGAAATAAAGTAAGTGATTGAAATGAACCTTCATCTTCAGAACTATTTTTAGAAAAAATATTATCTAATCCTTTAATTTTTACATAACCACCAAGTGGAATTGGGGCTATTTTCCAAGTAGTTCCATTCTTATCGGTAAATTTAAATAGTGGTTTCCCAAATCCAATAGAAAAATCACTCACTTCTGCCTTAAAAAACCTAGCGACAATGTAATGTCCATACTCATGGATTGCGACTAGGACTAAAAAAACTATTAAAAGGTTTAAATAAATCATTTTCTAATTATAAATTTTAAATAAATATAATAAATTATTGAAATATATCATTTATCCAGTTTTAGCTTCGTCATATTCTTCAATAGGAGGACAAACACAGAATAAATTTCTATCTCCATATACATTATCAATTCGACTAACAGGACTCCAATATTTATTGTTTAAAAGGTAAGAATGAGGGTAAGCAGCTTCTTGCCTTGTATAAGAGTGTTCCCATTCATCTGATGATATTTCCTCTACTGTATGAGGTGCATTTTTGATAGGATTATCTACTTTATCAAAAGAGCCATCTCTGATTTTTTCAATTTCTCCATGTATAGAAATCATTGCTTCACAAAATTTATCAAGCTCTTCTTTTGATTCACTTTCAGTTGGCTCAATCATTAGCGTTCCTGGTACAGGAAAAGACATAGTTGGAGCGTGAAAACCATAATCTATTAGTCTCTTAGCGATATCTTCATCAGAAATATTAATTTCTTGTTTCAAAGGTCTAATATCAATAATAAATTCATGCGCCACCATTCCATTTTTTCCTTTATATAAAATAGGATAATATTCACTCAATATCTGTTTTATATAATTTGCATTTAATATCGCAACTTGTGTTGCTAGTTTTAGTCCATCATCCCCCATCATAGATATATACGAATATGATATCGGTAATATTGATGCGCTTCCCCATGGAGCTGCTGATACAGCTTCTTGTTCAGATAAACCAATTTCGTTTTTAAAAATTGGATGTCCAGGAGCAAATTCCTGAAGATGTTTTTTTAGACCTATTGCACCTACTCCAGGCCCTCCTCCTCCGTGTGGTATTGTAAATGTTTTATGAAGATTCATATGACACACATCAGGGCCAAATTTTCCTGGCTTTGCAACTCCAACCATTGCGTTATAATTTGCACCATCTAAATAAACTTGACCTCCTGCATCATGAATTTTATTACAAATCTCAACAATACTCTCTTCAAATACACCATGAGTAGAAGGATAAGTAATCATTAATGCTGAAAGATTATCACCTGCATCCTCAATTTTTTTATCTAAATGATCAATATCAATATTACCTTTTTCATCACAATCAACTATTGAAATTTCCATTCCACACATTTGGGCACTTGCTGGATTTGTTCCGTGAGCACTTTTAGGAATTATACAAATGTTTCTTTTTATATCAGAATTTTTTTCATGAAATTTTTGTATTGCTAATAAACCAGCAAACTCTCCCTGAGCTCCAGCATTTGGTTGAAGTGATATTGCATCAAAACCAGTAATATCTCTTAACATTGATATTAATTCTTCCATCATTTGATTATAGCCATGTCTTTGATGCGATTCTAAGAAAGGATGTGCATTTGAAAAACCAGGTAAACTAATTGGTAACATTTCAGACGCTGCATTTAATTTCATAGTGCATGATCCTAATGGAATCATAGATCTATTCAAAGCAATATCTTTATTCTCAAGTTTTTTTAAATATCTCATCATTTCAGTTTCTGAATGATAAATATTAAAAACTGGATGATTAAGTATTTTATCGTCTCTACTTAAACTATTTTCAAAACATGATTTATCAATTGTATTTTCAATTTGTTCTGGAAATATATCAATTTTTTCTTCATTAAAAAAAACTAATAAATTATCAACTTCTTTTAAGGTTGTAGTCTCATCTAGGGATAATGTAAAATTTTTATCATCAATTAATCTAAAATTAATACCTTGTTCAATTGATTTATTAACCCAGTATTTAGCTTTTGATGTTTTAATTAGTAATGTATCAAAATAATTTTTTGAGATTATTTCAAAACCCAAATTCTCTAATGATTTTTTTAAATATCTTGTATTGTGATGAATATTGTTAGCTATATTTTTTAATCTTTCAGGGCCGTGATATATAGCATATGATGCAGATATTATAGCAAGTAACGCTTGAGCTGTGCATATATTACTTGTGGCTTTTTCTCTTCTAATATGTTGTTCACGAGTTTGTAATGCCATTCTGTAAGATCTTTTGTTGTTTCTATCAACGGATACACCTATTAACCTACCTGGCATCATTCTTTTGTATTCATCTAAGGTTGCAAAATAAGCTGCATGTGGTCCACCTAAACCCATAGGCACACCGAAACGTTGTGAGCTGCCAACGACTATATCAGCATGAAAATATCTAGGCGATTTCATTATAACTAAACTCATAATGTCTGATGCAACTATTGACAAAATGTCGTTTTCCTTATTTTTTTTTATTAATGAACCTAAATCTGCTATTTCTCCAAATGTATCAGGGTTTTGAATTAAACAACCAAATGTATCATCATTTGATTTATCAAATATAATCTTTATTCCTAAGGGCTTAGCTCTTGTTTTTAAAACAGATAAAGTTTGCGGGTGACATTTATTTTGGATGCAAAATGTAAATTTGGAATTTTTTTTAATTTTAAATGCCATCATCATGGCTTCAGCAGCTGCAGTGCTTTCATCTAATAAGGAGGCATTTGCAATATCCATTCCTGTTAAATCAATTATCATTTGTTGAAAATTCATTAACATTTCTAGTCTACCTTGACTCACTTCAGGTTGATAAGGAGTATAAGCGGTATACCAACCAGGATTTTCAAGAATATTCCTTAGGATAACACTAGGTGTTGTAGTATTGTAATAACCCATACCAATGTAAGTTTTTTTAAAATTATTTTTCAAAGATAAAAGTTGTGTATTTATTTTATTAAACTCCTCAGACATACCAGGTCTAAGTTTCAGCTTTTCTTTAAATATTATATGATCAGGAATTGTTTTTTCAATTAAGTCATCTAAAGAGTTACAATTAACAACTTTAAGCATATCAATTATATCTTGATTTCTTGGACCTATATGTCTACTTGCAAATTTATCTATATCAATCATTATTGTTCCAAAAATTTTTTGTAATCGTCTTCACTCATTAATTCATTATATTGTGCTTCATTAGATATTTTCATTTTAAAAATCCAACCAGTATTTTCAGCATCTTGATTAATAATTGCAGCTTCATTTTCAAGATTATTGTTTATTTCGATAATTTCGCCATCTATTGGTGCATAAATATCTGATGCAGCTTTTACTGACTCAACTACACATATTTCATCATTTGCTTTAATTGATTTTCCAACTGAGGGTAATTCAATAAATACAATATCACCTAAACTCTCTTGAGCATGATTGGATATTCCAACTGTAGCAATGTCATTTTGAATAGAAACCCATTCATGATCTTTAGTATATTTTTTTTCACTCATTATTGCCTCCTTTTTTTTTATAATTTTTTTTAATAAATGGAAGATTAGTCTTCTTTACTAATTCTATTTTATTTCTAATTTCACAAAAAATTTCATTTTTAAAATTAGTCTCGGTATTAACATAACCTATAGCTATTGATTTATTCAAGTTTGGTGAAAAACAGCCACTAGTAATTTTTCCAATTATATTATTTTTATTATCTAATAAATTCATCCCTTCTCTTAACATTGATCTATTCAATGAAATTATTCCAATTTTTTTTTTTGATGTTTTTTTTTTAATTTGATCTATGAGTATATTACCTCCATTCAATTTTTTATCATTTAATCTTTCTTTATCTAAAGCCCATATTAAACCAGCATCAACTGGGGTTATATTTTCATTTAGTTCATGACCATATAGACTTAATCCAGCTTCAAGTCTTAAAGAGTCTCTTGATCCTAAACCACAAAGCATAGTATCTTTAGATTTAAGAATTTTTTTTAAAAAATTTTCTGATTGTTCTATTAAAATTGAAATTTCAAAACCATCCTCACCTGTGTAACCAGTTCTGCTAACTATGACTTCATTTTTTTCATATTTAAAAATATTGATATCTAAAAAATTCATATCCTTTGGTATTTCAATTATATTTTCTAAAACATTAATTGAATTAGGGCCCTGAATCGCAAATAAACAATTTTTATTGTATATAGTTTTAGCTGATGGTGCACATTTTAAAAATATTTCTTCATCTTCATTTTTTCGTGATGCATTATAAACAATATAAAAATTAGATTTTCCTTTGAAATCTATATTTGAAATTATCAAATCATCAATAATTCCTCCATTCTCGTTAAGTAAAAAAGTGTAATTAGATTTATTTTTTTTTAAGTTTTTTAAATTTAAAGGAATATATTGTTCTAAATTTTTGATATTAATTTCATTGTTATCAATTAAAATCTGCCCCATATGACTTACATCAAAAATACCACAATGATTTCTTACAATTTTATGTTCATTGATAATTCCTGTAGTGTAATTAATTGGCATATTGAAACCTGCAAAGGGAATCATTTTTGCACCATTATCTTCATGAAATTTTTTTAATGGAATATTTAAAGGTAATTGGTTCAAATAAAATCTCCAAACTACCCCTCTGTCTATTTACCTGAGAGCTTTTCACCTTCGGTAGAGCTAATGCTCTTTTCCAGAGTTTTTTTTAACGGTCCATTTTGCCTGAGAGTTTCCGGGTCGTTGCTCCTTCGGCTCTGAATAATCAGTATCTCCCGTGTATGTTTTTTTTATACTTATTTTTAATATAAAACAATTAATTTAGAGGTATTTTATTACTATACTTACTTTCTTGATAATATTTAGATAAATCTTGATATTCTTTACGAATTTTATCTATTTTAATGCTAAGTTCATCATATTTTTTTAAATTATTAATTTCTTCAATAATTGAATAAGAAGTCCAATAATCATTATTTTTAGTATAATTACCATTATCTATGTTAAAAATTTGAGTCATAATATTGAGATCATGCGGAATGTTGAATGTTAATTTTGTGTCATTATAAGGAAAAAAATAATAAAAATTATCAAAACCAGACCATGTTATTGCAGATAGACAAAGAGAGCATGGTTGGTGTGAGCTAATAAAATAATAATCTTTTAAATTTTTATGATTCTTATTAAAAAAATTTAAAATTGCTGATATTTCACCATGAAATATTGGATTTTCAATCTCATTATTGGTGCCGATAGATGTGAGGGACATATCAGTTTTCCTTATTATAAATGCTCCAAAAATTTTATTTCCTTTATTTACAGCTAATTTTGATTCAGGAATTAAATTATTCAAAAAATAATCTAGTACTATAGTAAAATTTGTTATCATATGATTTTTTAAATTGATTTGCATACAATAAAAAAAAAAGGTCCAGCAAGCTAGACCTTTTTTATGTATCGTGCATTTCCTCCCGATACAAACTAACTATAGTTTCCCATAATCAATTTGGTTATTACCTTTGCGTGTAATAATTAAATATAAATTACAAAAAAAAATTATCTAAATCAACGAAAAAAAGATAGATATATTTTTTTTTGTTAATATTATTGTTAATAAACTGTGTAAAATTAATATCTTGAAGTATGCAAAATATATTTAAAAAAAATATTTCTTATAATGTCTTGGGTTTAATGACAGGTACTTCAATGGATGGAGTTGATATAAGTTATATTAAAACTAATGGCACAAATTATTTTAAAATAATTAATGAAAAATCTTATCAATTTTCAAAAAAATATCAAAAAGAACTAAAAAAAATAATTGATTATAAATCAACATCAAAAAATCAATTGATTAAGTATTTTTATAGTCAAGAAGATAAAATTAATACAATATTAATTTACTTTATACAAAAATACTTGAAAGAATTTAATATTAATAATAAAAAAATTGACTTGATTAGTTTAAGCGGCCAAACAGTTTATCATAATCCAAGAAAAAAAATTTCAATACAATTAGGTTCAGGAAAATTTATAGCAAATAAAACAAATATAAGAACAATTTCTAATTTAAGAGAAAAAGATATTAAAAATGGTGGTCAAGGAGCGCCTATTGGTTCATATTATCATAGATATCTATTAAAATTATTTAAAAAAAAATCGATAATACTTAATCTTGGAGGTATAGCCAACTTTTCAATAATTGTTAATAATAATATTTATTCATCTGATATAGGACCAGCAAATTGTCTTATAGATGATTTGTGTAATTATTTTTATAAAATTAAATATGACAAAAATGGAATAAATGCTTCAAAAGGTAATGTAAATAAAATGATTATTAATAATTTTAAAAAAGATCCTTTCTTTAAGAAAAATTTTCCTAAATCTCTTGATAGAAATTATTTTAAAAAATATTTTAAAAGACTAATTAAAATTAAGAGAAATGATGCAATATGTACTGCCACTTACATGATTTTTTTAGGAATAGAAAAACTAGTAAAATGCAAAAAATTTAATTTTAATAACATTATTTTAACCGGCGGTGGTAGAAAAAATAATTTTTTAATAAAAATTTTAAAAGAAAATTTAGATAAAAAAATTGAAATAATAGATAAATATAATAGAAATGGTGATTTAATAGAATCACAAATGTTTGCATATATAGGAGTAAGATCTTTAAAAAACTTAATTATTAGTACTAAATATACTACTGGTGTTAAAAAAAGTATTAGCGGAGGTAAGATATTTTATCCAAATTAGACTGTAAAATTATTCCAGGTTTTTATATCAATATTAGAACCACATAATATTAATAATGTATTTTTATTTTTAAGTTTATCTTTTAATCTATATTTGATTGCAGCCATACCAGCAACACATGCTGGTTCAAGTAATAATTTAAATTTATTATATGAAAATAACATATAATCTATCATCTCTTTATCAGTTACTGTAATCATTTCATTTATTACATATTTTGCAACATCGAATGAATATTGCATATGAAGTGGTGCGGATAAACTATCAGCTATGCTATTGATTTTAACATTACTCAATGGTTTGTTTGAAATTATACTATCAGTTAAACCTTTGGCTCCAGCTGGCTCAACTCCAATAACATTAACTTCAGGTAATATTTGTTTAATAAAAGATGCAACGCCACTAATCAAACCTCCTCCACCAACAGATATTATTAAATTGTCTATTTTTTTATTTATTTTAGTAAAATATTCTACAATTTCTAATCCTAAAGTTGCACTTCCTTGCAATGTTAATGGCCCATCAAATGGGTGTATAAAATAATATCCATCGTCTTGAGCATTATTAGCATCTATAAATGCTTGTTTAGGATTGGTAAAAATTATATTAGCATTATAATTTCTGCACATATTTATTCTATGTGTATTTGCAGTCTCATATAAAAAAATTTTGTTTTTTAAATTGAATAAATTTGCAACAAAAGAAGCTGCTATTGCATGATTCCCTGCACTTACGGCAGTTATACCATTCTTAAAATTTTTTTTATCTTGTGAAATTATATTATTAATAGCTCCTCTAGCTTTAAATGATCCAGATTTTTGTAAAAATTCACATTTAAAATAAAGATTTGTTGAAAAGTGTTCATTAATTTCATCAGAACATTTTAAAAAAGGAGTTTTATTAATAAAAGGTTTAATTTTTTGATAAGTAGAATAAATTTTTTCAACAGATAAATCTGAGGGTATCAAGAAATACCTCTAATTTCCTTTATTTTATCATAAGCTAGATTAATGGCTGCTAATTCCTTATTAGATTGTTTTATAAATTCTTTGGGCATACCCTTAGCTATTAAATTGTCTGGATGATGTTCTTTATTTAATTTAATCCATTTCTTTCTTAAATCTAAATCAGAAATTGATCTACTTACACCAAGTAATTTATAAGGATCTGAGTCAGAGTTTTTTAAGTTAGTTTGAAAAATTCTTTGAAAATCTTTTTCAGAAAATTTAAATGATTTAGAAATTGATCTAAGAATATCAACTTCACTAATAGAAATTTTTCCATCTGAAGCAGCAATATAAAACAAATTATTAAGTAATTCTTCCAATAAAATTTTATTGTCTTCAAATAATTTACCAACCTGATTTGCTATTTGTTTATAACCATATGTGTCTTTTTTAGCTTCATTAAATATTTTTGAAACTTTACTTAATTCAGATTTAGGGACCTTAAATTTATCTTTAAAAGCTCTTATTTCATCTTCAGTAACTTGACCGTCTGATTTGGCAAGTTTAGCTGAAAGAATAATAAAACTTAAAGTAAAAATTTGCTGTTTTTGATTATTGTTAATTTTTTTAAAATTAAAATTTGAATTCGATCTAGATCTATTATCAAAGGCTCTACCAGCCATAACGCCAATAATTGCACCTATAGGACCTCCTAGAGCAAAACCTGCTGCCCCTCCTATAACTCTTCCCCAAATACTCATTTTAATGATTCTATTATTTTTTTTATTTCATTCATTTCAATTTTAGATATTAAGCCATCTTGATTGAAATCACTAAGTTGAAATATAATTCTTAAGGATTGCTCTAATTCCTCAAATGATATTTGATCATCATTATTAAAGTCAATAAAATCAAAATAAATTTCTTCATTTTTATTTAACTCATTAGAAAAAGAAGTTTGGTAAAAGAATATTATTAATATAAAAATAAATTTATTTATCCAAACCATCTATACATACCAATTAATCCTGCTAATGCGTAAAAAATTTGTAAGAATAATATACCATTATGTTTTAATCTTAATGACCAAAATCCAATCATAATAGCTGATAAAAACAATAAAGCGAAACCTAAAAATTCCAAACCAACATTAAGTGCTACAATTAAAGAATAAGAGATAGCTGTAATAACACCTATCCATTCTAAAAATTTGTTTGAATTCAATTATTTTAATTATTTTTTCTTAATATTTATTGCGTTTTCTTTTCCACGGTTTTCACCGATTTCAAATTCAACTGGCATACCTTCTTCTAAAGTGTCTATACCTGCTTCTTCTAATGCTGAAACATGAAGAAAAACATCTTTTCCTCCATCGTCATTTTCAATAAATCCATATCCTTTGGTTGGATTAAACCATTTTATTTTACCACTTGGCATAATTACATTCTCCTTTTTTTGATTTTTTATGAGGTTTATATTTTTTATCGTATAATATATAGTATTATAAATATTGATTAATTAAGATATTTAAATAACTAATAAGTAATTAATTTCAAGCTCTAATTTAACTTTTTATGCTAAGCTATAAACACGGATATCATGCTGGAAATCACGCGGATGTGATGAAACATATCGTATTAATTTACCTATATAATTTGTCAAAAAAGCATCATAAATCAATAAGTTATATAGATACTCACTCAGGTTCTGGAAAGTATGATTATAAACATGATTATATGAATAAGAATAAGGAATATAATTTAGGCATAAGAAAACTAGATAATTATGATGGTAATAACAGATTAATTCTTAATTATCTCAGAATATTAAAAAAAATTAATTTTAATAAAAATTATTTTTATTTTGGATCTCCAGTTATTATTGCAAACATATCGGATAAAAATGATAGATTAAATTTTTGTGAGCTTCATAAAAATGAATATAAAAATTTAAAAAAAAATTTAAATAAATTCACAAATGCTAAAATATATAATGAAGATGGTTTTAAATTTATAAAAAAAATAAAAGATAAAAAAAAGGATTATTTTATTTTTATAGATCCATCATATGAACTAAAAAGTGACTACGAAGAAATAGAAACATTATTAGATAACTATGAAAAAAATTTAATTAAGCAACAAGTTATGATTTGGTATCCAGTAATTAATTTAGAAGAAAAAGATTTATTCATAGAAAAAATTAAAAAAAAAGGTATTAATAATTTATTGAATATTGAACTTCCAATTTATAAATATAATGAAGATCTAGGGATGAAAGGTAGTGGATTAATATTAATTAATTTTAAAAAATCTATTTTTAAAAACTTAAAAATATTAATAAAAGAATTACATACAATACTAAAAAATACAGACTCAAATAAACCGAAAATTAAATATTTATAAAAAAATGAAAATTAATTTATTAAAAGATGATATTTATAAATTATTTTGGAAAATAGCATTACCTTCATCAATTGGAACTATATTTCAAAATCTTTATTCTCTAGTTGATGCAATATTTGCTGGTAGAATGATATCAGAAACTGCTTTAGCAGCAATTGGGCAAACATTTCCTATATATTTTATTATAATAGCATTGGGTATTGGTTTAAGTATTTCAACAACAAGTATAGTGGCAAACTCAATTGGTGAAAACAATATAAAAAAAGCTAGTAGCATATATTGTCAATCACTATGTTTAGCAGTTATTGTAGCAATAATAATATCAATTTTAGGTATTTCATTTGGATCAAGTGTTTTAGAATCAATTAATGATAATGAAGCAACATTAATACTATCTACTCAATATATGAATATTATATATTTAGGATCTATATTCATTCTACTTTTGATGGTTACAAATTCATGTTTAGCTGCATTAGGTGATACAAAAAGCTATAGAAATGTTTTAATATTTAGTTTTTTTTTAAATATTATTTTAAATCCAATATTAATTTCAGGTAATATTTTTAATATTTCACTATTTTCTCCTTTAGGAATAAAAGGAATTGCTTTAGCAACTATTTTATCTCAATTAATAGGTTTAATATATTTGCTTTATAAAATTACTAAGACTGAAATTTATAGTATTTTTAAAAAAAATTTCCTCATTCCTAAATTTGTACTACTAAGAGAAATATTATTTCAAGGAATTCCTGCTTCAATTGGGCTTATGATGATTGCACTAGGATCATATATATTATTATATTTTGTAAGTATTCATGGAAATAATGCTATAGCTGGATTTGCTTCAGCAGGAAGATATGAACAATTATTATTCTTACCTTTACTTGGATTAAGTACTGCAGTTACTTCTATTGTTGGTCAAAATTTAGGTGCAAGACAAACAGAAAGAATAACAGAAACATTTAAAAAAGCTATTTCAACAGGTTTTATACTTCTAACAATAGTAGCTATTATTCTATTTTTTACATCAGAATTATCAATGAAATTATTCACAGATGACAAAGAAGTAATTTTTTTTGGATCAGTATATCTTAAAATTTGGTCATTTGGCTTCCCTGCTTTTCCACTTTTTTTTATATCTAATGCAACATTTCAAGGATTAAAAAAAGCTAATATTGTAATGTATATGGCAATTCTAAGATTTGTATTAATTCCTATAATAATAATAACTTTAGTTAATAATTTTATAGATATTAATTACATATATATGTTTATAGGATTGGTAATTATGCACTGGGTAGTAGGTATTACATATTACTTTTATTCATTAAATAAAATCCAAGAATTAATTAATTAAATTATACCACTTAAATTTGGTACAAATAATACATCATCATATTGTTCGGAAATTATTTTCTTATTTTTTTTAATATATTTAATAATTATTTGTTTCTCATTTTTAATCAGTGGGCAAACAATAATACCATTTTCTGATATATGCGAAAAAATTACTTCAGATATTTTTTTAGTGGCAGCTGTAAATATAATTCTATCAAATGGTATTTGTTCTTTCCAGCCATTGTTTCCATCTTCATACTTAGTAACTATATTATTTAATTTTAGTTCTTCAAAAATTTTAATTGATTTTTCATATAAATTTTTAATTCTTTCAATAGTATAGACTCTTCTTGCTAATTTTGATAAAATTGCACATTGATAACCACTGCCTGTTCCAATTTCTAAAACTTTATGATTTTTTTCTATTTCCAATAACTCTGTCATTTTTGCAACTACATATGGTTGACTAATAGTTTGATTATCACTTATTGGTAAAGCAATATTTTCATATGCTTGGTGTTTATAATTTTCAGGAATAAATTTTTCTCTTGGAATTATTTCTAATGCAGATAAGACTTTAGAATTAGTTATACCTGCTTCTCTTAATTCTAATATTAATCTTATTTTTCTTACGTCTAACACTATAAAAGTGTTTTTTGATTATTAAAATATTTTCTTAATATTTCAGGTATTTCAACATTACCATCTTCCATTTGATAATTTTCAAGAATTGCTATCAAAGTTCTACCTACTGCTAAACCCGAACCATTAAGAGTGTGGACATAAGTATTTTTATCTTCAGTCTTATATCTAGAATTCATTCTTCTGGCTTGAAAATCAGTACAGTTAGAGCAACTTGAAATTTCCCTATATTTATTTTCACCAGGCAACCAAACTTCAATATCATATGTTTTATTAGCAGAAAACCCCATATCACCAGAACATAGAGTCATAACTCTATAATGTATTTGTAAATCTTTAAGAATACTTTCAGCGCAATTTAGCATACGTTCTAGTTCTTCTTCTGAATGTTGCGGTTCAACAATTGAAACTAACTCTACTTTTGTAAACTGATGCTGTCTTAACATGCCCCTTGTATCTTTACCTGCAGCACCTGCTTCTGATCTGAAGCATGGTGTAAAAGATGTTGCTCTAATTGGTAATTGATTAATATTTAGAATTTCTTCTCTTACTAAATTTGTAAGTGGTACTTCAGCTGTAGGTATGAGCCAATGATTCTCACCGGCTGTAAATAAATCTTCATCAAATTTTGGAAGTTGGCCTGTACCAAATAAGGAATCCTTTTTTACAAGAAATGGAACACTGTATTCTGTATATCCGTTTTCTTCTGTATGTTTATCAAGCATAAAATTAGATATAGATCTTTCTAACTTTGATATTTGTTTTTTTAATACTACAAATCTTGATCCAGATAATTTAGAAGCAAGTTCAAAATTAATTAATCCTAAACTTTCTCCAATTTCATAATGCATTTTTGGTTTAAAATCAAAATTAGGTCTGGAACCCCATTCTCTATATAATACATTATCATTTTCATCTTTGCCATTTGGAACTGTTTGATGAGGTATATTAGGCAGTCTATTTAAAATAGAATTTAGCTCATTTTCTTTAATTTGTTGAAGTTCTTTTAGAGTGTTAATTTTATTTTTAATTTCATCAACTTTAAGCATTTCTTCTTTAGCATCTTCATTATTACTTTTTAATTTTCCTATAATTTTGGAAATATTATTTCTTTCTGCAAGTAATGTTTGAAGCACAGTTTGAGTTTCTCTTTTAACTTTATCAATTTCTAAAATTTTGGTTGATATAGGATTTTCACCCCTAACCTTCATGGCATTATCAAATTCTATAGGATTTTCTCGAATATAATTAATATTATGCACAGCTACTCGTCATCTTTCTTTTTTTGAATTAATTTAGCAATATATATTGAAATTTCATATAAAATTATAATTGGTAATGCCAAACTAATTTGACTAAATGGATCAGGTGGTGTTAAGAATGCAGCTGCTAAGAAGGCAATGACAATGGCATATTTTCTAAATCTTCTTAGTGACTGGTGTGTTACAATACCAACTCTAGCCATTAAAGATAATACTACTGGTAGCTGAAATGCTAAACCAAATGCAAAAATAAATCTCATCATTAGTGATAGATATTCTCCCATTTTTGCTTCTAGCCTTATTGGGACGCCGCCAGAACCCATATTTTGATAAGATAAAAAGAATGACCAAGCTATAGGAGAAATTATATAATAAACCATAGATCCACCAGCAAAAAACAAAATAGGTGTTGCAATTAAATACGGTAAAAATGCTCTTTTTTCTTTTGAATACAAACCGGGTGCAATAAATCTCCAAATTTGAACTGCAATTAATGGAAATGCAAAAAATAAAGCAAAGAAAAATGCAATTTTTAATTCTGTGAAAAAAGCTTCTTGAAGTGCAGTATATATAAATCCCTGACCTTTATCAGTATCAAGTAATTTAACTAATG